>NZ_JBHXTO010000005.1:0-87341 GCF_042677425.1 Streptomyces sp. NPDC127119
CGGCGGCGCCGTTCCCCGCGCCCCTGGACGCCAAAGACAAATTTTGGCGCTGTTCCCCGCGCCCCTCAGGGGCTGGGGCGCGGGGAACTGCGCGAACGGCCCCCACCGGCCCGCACTCGTCCACCGGCCGCGGGCCCCGAAGCACCACCACGGACCCCCGCTCAACCCACACGAACTCGTGCGGGACAATAGGGCGCGAGCGTCCGGCTCATACACGTACAGCAACGAGGAGCAAGTCATGGCGGGCAGCAGCCACGGTCACACCCCGGCCGCCTGGACCGGTGTCATCATCGCCGTCATCGGTTTCTGCGTCGCAGGTGCCTTCATGGTGATGGCCAGCCCGCTGGGCTTCTGGGCCGGCATGGTCATCGTCGTCCTCGGCGGCGTGGTCGGCATGGCCATGCGCGCGGCGGGCCTCGGCCAGGCGAAGCGCGAGCACCCGACCCACCAGGTGGCGTCGGCCGAGAGCTGACCCCCGCACGGCTTCGCGAGGCGGGTCCGGCTCCTCGACCGAGCGCCGGGACCGCCTCCGGCCATGTGCGGCCCGCACCCGGGCGCGGCAGAATGCGACGCGTGAACGCCGAATCCCAGAGGGTGACACCCGGACCTGGACCCGCTCCGGGCTCCGCGGCCGCGGTACGCCGGCTCGCCGTCCCCGGCGGGATCCTCGCGGCCGTCGCCGCGGCCTTCGCGTACGTCGCAACCGTCGACCCGAACGAACCCGGCCACTACCCCGCCTGCCCCCTGCTCCGCTACACGGGCCTGTACTGCCCCGGCTGCGGAGGGCTGCGCAGCGCCTACGCCGTCGCGCACGGGGACCTCGGGACGGCCCTCGGGGCCAACGCGCTCGCCGTGATCGGCTATCTGGTCTTCGCCGTGCTGTGGACCGTCTGGGTGGTCCGCACGGCCCGGGGCCGCCCGATGAGCATCGACCCCGGGCCGCCCCTGCTGTGGAGTCTGGGAGCGTTGTCGCTGGTCTTCACCGTTGTCCGGAACCTGCCGTTCGGTGGCTGGCTGCACCCTTGATCAATCAGGGAACGTCCAGGTAGTGGGACCGGCGTCAACCGGATGTGAGGCCCACGCCCTCCTGCGGATACCATCGCAGTGACCACCGGTTTCGCCCGATGCGACGAAACCCCGGTCGACAGCGGAACCGCTTGAACCGCCCGACCGCTTCAACCGTTCACCGTCTGGAAGGGGGCCGCTCGCGTGAGTGTGCTCGACGAGATCATCGACGGAGTCCGTGCCGACCTCGCGGAACGGCAGGCGCGCGTCAGCCTCGACGAGCTCAAGGAGCGCGCCGCGAAGGCTCAGCCTGCCAAGGACGGTGTCGCGGCCCTGCGCGGCGACGGCGTCAAGGTCATCTGCGAGGTCAAGCGCTCCAGCCCGTCCAAGGGCGCCCTCGCCGCGATCGCCGACCCCGCGGCCCTCGCCGCGGACTACGAGGCCGGCGGCGCGGCCGTCATCTCCGTGCTCACCGAACAGCGCCGCTTCGGCGGCTCGCTCGCCGACCTGGAGGCCGTCCGCGCCCGGGTCGACATCCCGGTGCTGCGCAAGGACTTCATCGTCACGTCGTACCAGCTGTGGGAGGCCCGCGCGTACGGGGCCGACCTCGCGCTGCTGATCGTGGCCGCCCTCGACCAGCCCGCCCTGGAGTCCCTCATCGAGCGCGCCGAGTCCATCGGGCTCACCCCGCTCGTCGAGGTGCACGACGAGGACGAGATCGACCGGGCGGTGGACGCCGGGGCGAAGGTCATCGGCGTCAACGCGCGCAACCTCAAGGACCTCAAGGTCGACCGCGGCACCTTCGAGCGCATCGCGCCCGAGATCCCCGCGCACATCGTGAAGATCGCCGAGTCCGGTGTCCGCGGCCCGCACGACCTCATCGCCTACGCCAACGCGGGCGCCGACGCCGTACTGGTCGGCGAGTCCCTGGTGACCGGCCGGGACCCGAAGACCGCCGTCTCCGACCTGGTCGCCGCGGGCGCGCACCCCGCGCTGCGGCACGGACGGGGCTGACCTCTCCCGATGAGAGCAGGCCGTACTCCCGCCGCGACCACCCGTCCGGGCTCCCGCCCCGACGGTGGCCCGGCGTGCGTCCGGTCCGTCGCCGCGGGGCTCTCGGCGGTTCCCGGCCCCTACGCGCGGCTGGCGCGGGGCTGCCGTCCGCGCGGCTGCCGGGCGCCCGCGCGGCGCGTGCACGGGCGCCGGGTGCGGTATGTCATCGGCGACGAGCCGGGTCAGGTGAACGGGATGCGATGGCGTCGGCGCGTGTCACCTGCGGTGAGCTGAGCCGCGTCCTTGCGTTCCGCCGGAAGCCCGCTGTGAATCCGCGGGCCGGTGGGGGCTGGGCGCGCCCCGCGGCGGAGCCGCATATGTCACGGCCCCGCGCCCCTTCGGGGCGCTGCCGAACCGCAGGTGAGACCTACGTGACCCCATTCCTTCCGATCCCGGGGCCGACGCCCCTGTGAGGTGTCCGCATGTCCAGCGAGTTCTTCATTCCCGACCCCGACGGCCGGGTTCCCAGTGCCGAGGGCTACTTCGGCGCGTTCGGCGGCAAGTTCATCCCGGAGGCGCTGGTCGCCGCCGTGGACGAGGTCGCCGTCGAGTACGACAAGGCCAAGTCCGACCCCGAGTTCGCCCGGGAGCTGGACGACCTGCTCGTCCACTACACCGGCCGGCCCAGCTCCCTCACCGAGGTCGAGCGGTTCGCCGAGCACGCCGGGGGCGCCCGGATCTTCCTGAAGCGGGAAGACCTCAACCACACCGGCTCACACAAGATCAACAATGTGCTCGGCCAGGCCCTGCTCACCAAGCGCATGGGCAAGACCCGTGTCATCGCCGAGACCGGCGCGGGCCAGCACGGCGTCGCCACGGCCACCGCCTGCGCGCTGTTCGGCCTCGAATGCACCATCTACATGGGTGAGATCGACACCCGGCGCCAGGCCCTGAACGTGGCCCGGATGCGCATGCTCGGCGCCGAGGTCATCGCCGTGAAGTCCGGCAGCCGTACGCTGAAGGACGCCATCAACGAGGCCTTCCGCGACTGGGTCGCCAACGTCGACCGCACCCACTACCTGTTCGGCACGGTCGCCGGACCGCACCCCTTCCCGGCGATGGTCCGCGACTTCCACCGCGTCATCGGCGTCGAGGCCCGCCGCCAGATCCTGGAGCGCGCGGGCCGCCTCCCCGACGCGGCCGTCGCCTGCGTCGGCGGCGGCTCGAACGCCATCGGCCTCTTCCATGCCTTCATCCCCGACGCGGACGTACGCCTCATCGGCTGCGAGCCCGCCGGACACGGCATCGAGACCGGTGAGCACGCGGCCACCCTGACGGCCGGCGAACCGGGCATCCTGCACGGCTCCCGCAGTTACGTCCTCCAGGACGAGGAGGGCCAGATCACCGAGCCCTACTCGATCTCGGCCGGGCTCGACTACCCGGGCATCGGCCCCGAGCACGCCTACCTCAAGGACAGCGGCCGGGGCGAGTACCGCGCCGTCACCGACGACGCGGCCATGCAGGCCCTGCGTCTGCTGTCCCGCACCGAGGGCATCATCCCGGCCATCGAGAGCGCGCACGCGCTCGCCGGGGCCCTGGAGGTCGGCAGGGAACTAGGCCCCGACGGGCTGATCGTCGTCAACCTCTCAGGCCGCGGCGACAAGGACATGGACACGGCCGCGCGCTACTTCGGCCTGTACGACGAGGGCGCCGACGCCGTCGTCGAGGCGGACGCCGACAGCGACACCGCCGAGATCGAGGGGGACGCCAAGTGAGCGGCAACGTACAGCTGTTGAGTGACACCCTCGCCGGGGCGAAGGAGGCGGGCCGGTCCGCGCTGATCGCGTACCTGCCGGCCGGCTTCCCGACCGTGGACGGCGGTATCGCGGCGATCAAGGCCGTCTTCGACGGCGGCGCGGACGTCGTCGAGGTCGGGCTGCCGCACAGCGACCCCGTCCTCGACGGACCCGTCATCCAGACCGCCGACGACATCGCCCTGCGCGGCGGCGTCAGGATCGCCGACGTGATGCGCACGGTCCGCGAGGCGTACGAGGCGACCGGCAAGCCCGTCCTCGTGATGACGTACTGGAACCCCATCGACCGCTACGGCGTCGAGCGCTTCACCGCCGAGCTGGCCGAGGCGGGCGGCGCCGGGTGCATCCTGCCCGACCTTCCCGTCCAGGAGTCGGGGCTGTGGAGGGAGCACGCGGAGAAGCACGGCCTCGGGACCGTCTTCGTCGTCGCGCCCAGCAGCAAGGACGCCCGGCTCGCCGAGATCACCGCGGCCGGTTCCGGCTTCGTGTACGCGGCCTCGCTGATGGGTGTCACCGGCACCCGCGTCTCCGTGGGTGCCCAGGCGCAGGAACTGGTCCGGCGCACCAAGGCCACCACCGACCTGCCGGTCTGTGTCGGCCTCGGCGTCTCGAACGCCGTACAGGCGCGTGAGGTCGCCGGCTTCGCCGACGGCGTCATCGTCGGTTCGGCCTTCGTGAAGCTGATGCTGGACGCCCCCGACGAGACCGCGGGCCTGGACGCCGTACGCGCTCTCGCCGCCGACCTCGCCAAGGGCGTGCGCGGTACGGCGTAGCGGCACGATGAAGTGATGAACGGTTCACTCACTCGAACGGGTGGACCTGGGGCCGGGGAGGCGCGGTGCGCCTCCCCGGTTCGTTCTGCGGGATGTGAGCGAGAAGAACCGTGAGGGAAAGCGCACCGCCCGCGAGCGGCTGGCGGAAGAGCGAGACAAGCAGAAGACGGCCGACAAGCGCCGCCGGGTGCTGGTCGTGGGCGGAGCGATCGTCTGCGTACTGGCCCTGGCCGGGGTGATCGGCGTCCTCGCCGCGAACTCGGGCGACGGGAAGGCGGACGCCGAGGCGGGCCCGCTGACGGCCCCCTCGGGGGCGAACGGCGACGACAGCCTCGCCATCCCCGTCGGCAAGGAGAGCGCGAAGTCGACCCTCACCGTGTGGGAGGACTTCCGCTGCCCGGCCTGCAAGAGCTTCGAGGACGGCTACCGCTCGACGGTCCATGAGCTGACGGAGTCCGGACAGCTGAAGGTCGAGTACCACCTGGCGACCCTGATCGACGGGAACATGCGCGGCAGCGGCTCCCTGAGAGCGGCCAACGCCGCCGCGTGCGCCCAGGACGCCGGGAAGTTCCCCGCGTACCACGACGTGCTGTTCGAGAACCAGCCCGCCGAGACGGACGACGCGTACGCGCAGAACAGCAAGCTGATCGAGCTGGCCGGCAAGGTCGACGGGCTGACCACCGCCCCGTTCAGGAAGTGCGTCGAGGGCGGCACGCACGACAGCTGGGTGGCCAAGTCCCACCAGGCCTTCCAGGGCGGTGGCTTCAGCGGCACGCCGACGGTCCTGCTGAACGGGAAGAACATCTACCAGGACCAGACGATGACCCCGGCCAAGCTGAAGCAGCTGGTGCAGCAGGCCGACAAGGCGTGAGCCCCGGGCGGGGCCCTCAGGACGACAGGGTCCCGCCCGGTCTCGTTATGGACCCGTAGCCCGGGCGGGTTGCCGTACGTGGCGCCCGGCAGGGTAGCGTCGACCCCGCCATGGAATTTGCCTATATCCCCAGTCCTTCGCGCGGTGTGCTGCACCTCGGCCCCATTCCGCTGCGTGGCTACGCGTTCTGCATCATCATCGGCGTCTTCGTAGCCGTCTGGCTCGGCAACAAACGCTGGGTCGCGCGCGGGGGCCGGCCAGGCACCGTGGCGGACATCGCCGTGTGGGCCGTGCCGTTCGGCCTCGTCGGCGGGCGGCTGTACCACGTCGTCACCGACTACCAGCTGTACTTCAGCGAGGGTCAGGACTGGGTCGACGCCTTCAAGATCTGGGAGGGCGGCCTCGGTATCTGGGGGGCCATCGCGCTCGGCGCGGTCGGTGCCTGGATCGGCTGCCGCCGCCGTGGCATCCCGCTGCCGGCCTGGGCCGACGCCCTCGCCCCCGGGATCGCCCTCGCGCAGGCCATCGGCCGCTGGGGCAACTGGTTCAACCAGGAGCTGTACGGGCGCGAGACCGATCTGCCCTGGGCGCTGCACATCACGTCCGTGACGGACGGCCGCGAGCCCGGCTACTACCACCCGACGTTCCTGTACGAGTCGCTGTGGTGCATCGGTGTCGCGGTCCTCGTCATCTGGGCGGACCGCCGCTTCAAGCTCGGCCACGGCCGCGCCTTCGCGCTGTACGTCGCCGCGTACTGCGTAGGTCGCTTCTGGATCGAGTACATGCGTGTCGACGAGGCCCACCACTTCCTGGGGCTCCGTCTGAACGGCTGGACCTCGATCGTCGTCTTCCTCCTCGCCGTGCTCTACATCGTGCTGTCGGCGCGAAGCAGGCCGGGCCGCGAAGAGGTCGTCGAGCCGAACGCCCCGGACGACGACACCGACGAGGACGGCGCCGCGGTCGACCTGGACAAGAAGTCGGAGGACGAGAAGTCCGGCGACGAGAAGTCCGGGGACGACACCGAGGCGGAGGCCGTGGACGCCGACTCCGCCGAGGAGAAGAAAAAGACCAAGGCGGAAACCAAGGCCGAGACCACGGCGGAAGCCTCGGAAGAAGCCGAGGCAGCGGACAAGGCGGACGACAAGGTGGAGGAGAAGGACGAGGCCGGGTCGGCCAAGAAGTCCTGACCTCCGCGGGTACGTGGAAGGGGGCGCCCCCGGGTTCCGGGGGCGCCCCCTTCCACGTACCCGCCGCAGTCCCTACCCGCGGCGGGCCAGCGCCAGCGTGCGGTGCGCCCCCGCCACCACCGCCGTGTCGATGAAGCGGCCGTCGGGGAGGGCCTGGGCGCCGGGGTCGGTGGCCGCCGCACCGAGGATCGTCTCGGCCGTCTCGATCTCCTCCGCAGTCGGGAGATAGGCGGCCTCGATCACCGGGAGCTGACGGGGGTGGATGGCCGCGCGGCCGAAGAACCCCAGGTCACGGCCGTGCGCGCAGGACGCGGCCAGTCCCGCGAGGTCGCGTACGTCGGGGTGGACGGACTGGGGCGGTGGGGCGAGGCCCGCCGCGCGGGCGGCCACGACCACGCGGGAGCGCGGCCAGTCGAGGCCCGCGTCGGCGCGTACGCCCAGGTCGGCCCGTAGATCGGCCTCGCCGAGTGCGATGCCGCGCAGGGCGGGATGGGCCGTGGCGACGGCGAAGGCGTGCTCGACGGCCAGGGCCGATTCCAGGAGGGCGTACAGGGGGAGGCCCGGGACGAGTTCCGCCGTACGCAGGATCTCGGTGGGGGAGGAGACCTTCGGCAGACGCAGGCCCGCGAGGGTGCCGAGCGCGGCCGGGGTGCGGAGAGCGGTCAGGTCGGCGGGGAACTCCGGGCCGTCCAGGGCGTTGACGCGGACGTGCACCGGGACCGGGGGCGGCTCGGCGAGGAGGTCGGCGGTGGCGGCGCGGGCGTACTCCTTGCGGTCGGCGGCGACCGCGTCCTCCAGGTCCACGACGACCACGTCGGCGCCGGCGGCCAGCGCCTTCGCCACCCTCTCGGGGCGGTCGCCGGGAACGTACAGCCAGGTGAGCGGTACCCCCGTCCTGATCCGTGTGGTCACAGGGCGCCCTCCGCCCGGAGCTTGCCGATCTCGTCGTCGGTCAGGCCGAGTTCGGTGAGGACCGCGTCGGTGTCGGCGCCGTGCGGGCGGCCGGCCCAGCGGATCCCGCCCGGGGTGTCGGTGAGGCGGAAGAGGACGTTCTGCATGCGCAGCGGGCCCAGTTCGGGATCGTCGACGGTGGTGATCGAGTCGAGAGCGGCGTACTGCGGGTCCTCCATGACGTCGCGTACGTCCTGGACGGGGGCGACCGCCGCCTCCGCCTTCTCGAAGGCGTCGATGACGTCGGCGCGGGTGTGCCGGGCGATCCACGAGCCGACCGCCTCGTCGAGGACGTCGTTGTGGCGGGCCCGGTCCGCGCCCGTGGCGAACCACGGTTCGGTGATCAGCTCGGGGCGGCCGACCAGGCACATCACGCGTTCGGCGACCGACTGGGCCGAGGTCGAGACGGCGACCCAGGTGCCGTCGGCGGTGCGGTAGGTGTTGCGCGGCGCGTTGTTCTGCGAGCGGTTGCCGGTACGGGCCTGGACATGGCCCAACTGGTCGTACCAGAGCGGCTGCGGGCCCAGCACCGTGAGGATCGGCTCGATGATCGCCATGTCCACGACCTGCCCGCGGCCCGTGCGGTCGCGCGCCGCCAGGGCCGTCATCACCGCGTACGCCGTGGCCAGGCCCGCGATGGAGTCGGCGAGGCCGAAGGGCGGCAGGACCGGCGGGGCGTCCGGCTCACCGGTGATCGCGGCGAACCCGCTCATCGCCTCGGCGAGCGTGCCGAAACCGGGGCGGCGGGAGTACGGCCCGAACTGGCCGAAGCCGGTGACGCGGGCCAGCACCAGCCGGGGGTTCGCGGCCGAGAGTTCCTCCCACCCCAGATCCCACTTCTCCAGCGTGCCCGGCCGGAAGTTCTCGATGATCACGTCGGCGGAGGCGGCGAGGCGCAGCAGGGTGTCGCGTCCGCCGTACGTGGAGAGGTCCAGGGTCATCGTGCGTTTGTTGCGGCCGAGGAGTTTCCACCAGAGGCCGATGCCGTCCTTCGACGGGCCGTGGCCGCGGGACGGGTCCGGTCTGCGCGGATGCTCGACCTTGACGACCTCCGCGCCGAAGTCGCCGAGCATCGTGGCGGCGAGGGGGCCTGCGAAGAGGGTCGCGAGATCGAGGACGCGGAGGCCGTCGAGAGGGGCGGGGGCGGGGGCGGGGGTGGCGGTCATGGCTGCGGGGCCTCCGAGGGGCTGGGGCGGGTGGCCAGACGGGCGGTCAGTTCGGCGAGGGCGTCGAAGCCTGTTCCGTCGAAGTCGCCGACGGTCGTGGCCAGGCGGTTCTTGAGGGGGGTCGTCCAGCGGGACGGGAGCGCTTCGGGGCTGCCCGCGAGCAGGCCCGCGATCGAACCGGCCGTCGCGCCGTTCGAGTCGGTGTCCCAACCACCCGACACCGCACGGCAGATGGACGCCGTGAAGTCACCGTCCGCGTGGGTGAGGGCGGCGGCGAGCAGGGCCGTGTTGGGGACGGCGTGGACCCAGTGGTACGAGCCGTGGGTGGCGTGCAGTTCGTCCACGACCCGGTCGAAGTCCTGCTGCTGTCGGGCCAGTTGGATCGCCTGGCGGACCGCTTCGGCGAGGCGGGAGTCCGGCGGGACGACGGTGAGACCCGTACGCAGGCAGGTGTGGATGTCGCTCGTGCCGGTGGCCGCCTCCGCGATGACGGCCGCCGTGAACATCGCCGCGTAGACGCCGTTGGCCGTGTGGGTGAGGACGGCGTCCCGGTGCGCCTGTTCCGCGGCGGCGGCGGGGGCGCCCGGGTTGGTCCAGCCGTGGACGTCCGCGCGGATCAGGGCGCCGATCCACTCGCGGAACGGGTTGCGGTGGCGGGCCGTGTGCGGGGGTTCGATGCCGTCGAGGAGGTTGCGGTAGGCGACGCGTTCCGCCGTGAACGTACGGCCCGCGGGGAGTTCGTCCAGCCAGAGGCGGGCCACGTCCGTGGTGGTGAAGTGCCTGCCGTGGCGTTGGAGCAGGAGGAGGTTCAGGAGGGGGTAGTTGAGGTCGTCGTCCTCCGGCATGCCGTCGATGTTCTCGGCGAGGGAGGTGGGGGCGGAGCGGCGGTTCCAGGGGTACTCGGCCTTGAGGTCGGGGGGTAGGCCGCGTTCGGTGAACCAGGTGGCGAGGGGCCAGTTGCCGGTGGCTTCGGCGAGTTGGCGGATGCCTTTCAGGGGGAGCTTCTCCACCGGTTTGCCCAGGAGGCAGCCGGCTGCTCTGCCCAGCCAGGCGGCTTGCAGGGCTGTTTCTTCCCCAGACCCGCCCCTTCCCGAAAGCGGGGGCTCCGCCCCCACGCCCCCCGGTGACTTGCTGAGGTCCGCCGTCTCCGCTGTGCCCACCCGTTCCGCCCTTGCGGAACGCCTGCCCACAGCTGTGGCGGGGCAGAGGGCGCGGATGCCGGCGAGGTCGGTCGGCTCTTTGTCCGCCAACCTGCTCGGCAGGTCCGCCAGTTCGTCCAGCAGGTCCTGGGACAGGGCGCGTAGACAGGGGGAGGCCGGGTGGGGGGAGGCGCCTGCCCGGCGGGGGGAATCGGGGCCGCCCGCTCGGTGCCAGCGGGCCGCGATCGCCTCGGGGCGGCGGCCGTCCTCCTCCGCCTGGCGCAGTTCGTGGCCCAGCAGGTCTTCCGGCTGGACCCAGGTCAGGCGCAGCGGGCTCGGACGAGAGAGGGTCATGACAGCTCCGCGTACGCCGTCTCGTGGGCGCGGCGGCGGGTGACGTCCCGCGCGAAGATCTCCTGGGTCACCTCTGTGAGGGTGCGCGCGGGGGCCTTCAGGTCCAGGCGGCTGGCCTCCGCGACCGTCTTGGCCCAGTCGGACGGGATCTCCGCGCCCAGGGCGCCCGCGAGAGCGCCGGACATCGTCGCGATGGAGTCGCAGTCGCGGCCGTAGTTCACCGAACCCAGCACCGCGTGCCGGTAGTCGCCGCCCGAGACCAGCAACATCGCCAGAGCGACCGGCAGTTCCTCGATCGAGTGGATACGGGAGGGGCGGCGGGCGCCCAGGGACGGGCTGCGGTATTCAGGGCCGACCGTGTCGTACGGGGCGACCGCCTCCCGCAGCGGACGCAGCGCCGACTCGAAGTCCGAGTACCGCGTGGCCGTGTCGCAGACCGTCTCGATCGCGGCCCGCGTGCCGTCCTTCGCCACGGCGAGACATGCCCCGACCACCGAGTCCGGGGTCGCGCCGGGGGTGCAGGCCGCCGCCACGGCCGCCGCGAAGACCCCCGCCGCCTCGCGCCCGTACGACGACTGGTGGGCGCCCGCGATGTCGAGGGCCTCGGCGTACGCGCCCGCCGGGTTCGCCGCGTTGACCAGGCCGACCGGGGCCATGTACATCGCGGCACCGCAGTTGACGATGTTGCCGGTGCCCGCCTCGCGCGGGTCCACGTGGCCGTAGTGGATCCTGGCCACCAGCCACTTCTCGGCGAGGAAGATCCGCTGGAGGGGCAGCGCGTCCGTTTCGAGTTCCGGGATCCAGCGGGGCGTCGTCATCAGGTCGGGCACGAGGTGTCCGGCGACGGCGTACGCGTCCAGGTGGTCGCGGACCGTCGCGTAGACCCGTACCAGCGCGTGCGTCATCAAGGTGTCGTCGGTGACGTGTCCGTCGCCCTTGTGGTACGGCGCTACGGGACGCGCCGTGCGCCAGTCGTCGCCGTGCCAGGGGCCGACGATGCCGTGGACGCGTCCGCCGTGCCGTTCGACGATCTGCTCGGGGGAGTAGCCCTCCACGGGACCGCCGAGCGCGTCGCCGACCGCAGCCCCGACGAGGGCTCCGGTGATCCGGTCCTCCAGGGTTCCCGCTTCTTCGTTTCCGATCTCTCCGCTTCTGATTACTTTGCCTACGTTTTCTTCGCTTTTTGTCGTCATGCCCGGATCATCCTCCGGGGAGGGCCAGTTCCGTGGCTTCCAGGAGATCGGCGAGTCCGATGAGGTCCGTGCCGGTCAGGCGCGGCAGCGTGCAGCCGGAGAGCGTGCGGCAGGCGTCCCGCCAGGCGGCCGGGAGGGCCGCCCCGCCGCCGAGCGCGCCGGTCAGCGCGCCGGCGAGGGCCGGGGCCGAGTCCGCGACCCGGGACAGACACGCCGCCGCCGGTACGGCCTCCGCGATCCGGCCGCGGGCGGCGACGGCGAGTGCGAGGGCGACCGGGACGGTCTCGGCGGCGGCGATGCCGTAGCTGTAGACGTGGTCGACGATCTGGTGCTCCAGGAGAGGGACGAGGCCGAAGGCGCCGTCCCCGTTCGCGCGGGCGGCGTCGGCGAGCGCCAGGGCGTGGCGGGCGTTGCGGCCGATCTCCGTGGCCTCCGGGAGTTCGGCCAGGGCCGCTTCCGCGCAGGCGTCCACGTCGGCGCCGCCCAGCGCGAGTGCGACGGCCGCGGCCATCGCGCGGGCGCCGTGCACGCCGTCGCCGTCCTGGGTGTAGCGGGCGTCGAACTCGGCCAGGTCCGCGGCGGACCGGGGGTCCCCCGCGTGGGCGACCGCCAGGACACAGGCCCGTACGCAGGCCGCGTCGTCGAAGTAGTGGGGGTTGTCGTGGCCCGAGGCGGGTGGGCGCAGGCCGTTGGCGAGGTTGCCGAGGCCGGCCCGTACGGAGATGCGGGCGCGCAGGGGGAGTACCGCCGACTCGACCTCGGGGGCTCGTTCCGCGGCGGCGGCGACCTCGCTGGCGATCGCGTTCCAGGAGAGGTCGATCGCTGCGCGCATGCGGCGGGCTCGGCTGAGGTCGCCCAGGGCGGCGGCGTCCGCGGCGCGTAGCACCGCCTCGGCCGCGAAGGCCGCCCACTCGGCGTCGTCCGACGGGCCGAGGCGCAGGGGTTCGGGGGGCTGGTTGAGGGCGATGGGGACGGGGAGGGTGGTGGTGGCGTTCTGCTCGGCGAAGGTGTCCAGTTCGCGGGTGAGGCGTCTTGTCCATTCGGGCATGCGGGTTGCTCTGTGCCGTGCTGCCGGCCAGCCGGCGGCGTCGCCGGCCGCCAGGCCGAGTAGGAGGCCTTCGATTCGGCGGGGTGTTGTGTGCGGGTGCGTTGTGGCTTGTTGCGCAGTTCCCCGCGCCCCTGGGGGAGTGGGGGGAGTGGGGGCGTTTGTGGGGTGCGGGTCTGTGGGGGCTTGTTGCGCAGTTCCCCGCGCCCCTGAGGGGGTGGGGGGTGTGGGGGCGTTTGTGGGGTGCGGGTGCGGGTGCGGGTGCGTTGTGGCTGGTCGCGCCGTTCCTCGCGCCCCTGAGAGGTGCGCCGGTGAAGGGTGTGGTCCTGAGAGGTGAGCTGGTGAAGGGTGTGGTCCTGAAGGGGCTGTGGGGGTCATTGGGTGTCCTCCGGTGGGGTCAGTAGGTCTGCTACGTCCAGGACGTGGTGGCCCTGCATCGAGGGGAGGCAGCTGCCCTTCGCGGGGCCGATCGCCGCCGCCCAGGCGGGCGGGATCGCGGCGGCGCCGCGTGTGGCGCCGGCCAGGGCGCCCGCCACCGCCGCCGTCGTGTCGGCGTCGCGGCCCATGTTGACCGCCGTGAGGACGGCCTCCTCGAAGTCGCCGTCGGCCGCCGCGTACGCGCCGAAGGCCAGGGCGACGGCCTCGGGGGCCAGGTCGGTCCAGGGGTAGCCGCCGATGACGACCGCCGAGCGGACCGCGCGTTCGCCGCGATGTGCGCAGGCCACCGCCCTGCGCAGGGAGCGGGCCGTCCAGGAGTCGTCGGGGACGACCGCGAGGGCGGAGGCGACGACGACGATCGTGGGGGCGCCCGCCATCGCCGCGGCGACGCCCGCCGCGACGGCCTGGCCGCCGTAGATGCCCTCGCCGTCGTGGCTCACCGAACCGTCGATCGCCACCAGCCGCGCCGCCTCCGCGGGGCGGCCCGCCGCGAAGACCCCGAAGGGTGCCGCCCGCATGGCGAGGCCGTCGCTCCAGGCGTGCCGGTGCTGGGCGGAGATGGGGGCGGCGAGCCCCCGGCGCAGGTTCTCCAGCGTGCCCCGTTCGCTGAAGCCCGCGCCCCGGAACGGCCCCTCGTCGCGGTCCGCGATCCACTGGTGCCAGGCCGCCTCCACATGGGCGACCGTGAGCGCCGAGCCGTGCCGGGCCAGCAGCAGACCCGAGAAGATCGCGTACTCCGTGTCGTCCGTGCCGGCCGGCTGCTCGGCCACGTATCCCGTGATGCGGCCCCAGCGCGCGCGGATCTCGGACGGTTTCATGTTCTCGGCCGGTGCCCCCAGCGCGTCCCCTACGGCGAGACCCAGCAGTGCGCCGCGGGCGCGGTCACGGAGGGCGGTGGCGCCCCCGTCCCCGGGCGCCGGTAGCGGCGGAACGCAGGCGATCGATGCCATGGCGGGCCCTCTCCGTCGCGGGGTCCCGGGCGATCGGAAGCCAGTCGCAGGCCGGCCGGGAGCCCCTTTGCGGATGTGTCCCCCGGGAGGGGTTCATCGGAGCCTCACGCACCCCAGAGTCACCCGGTCGACATGTGTGCGCAGCTCGGCACGGATGAGCGAAAGAGGGCGAAGGTGCAGGTAAGTACGGCCTTCCTTGCTGGCGGGGACGGAATTTCAGGCGTACGTTCGCAGTTGTCCAAAAGTAGAAGAAGTCCAAACAGGCAGTGAACGAGCACTTGGGGGATCCCCGCATGGCCATCATCGAGACCGAGGCCGCGCTGCACGAGGCGCACCGCGACAACCACACCCACCGGGACGTGAACGGCGGATGGCTGCGCCCGGCCGTCTTCGGCGCGATGGACGGTCTCGTCTCCAACCTGGCGCTGATGACCGGTGTGGCGGGTGGAGCCGTCTCGCACCGGACGGTCGTCATCACCGGGCTCGCGGGACTGGCCGCGGGTGCCTTCTCCATGGCGGCCGGCGAGTACACCTCCGTTGCCTCGCAGCGCGAACTCGTCGAGGCCGAACTCGACGTGGAGCGGCGGGAGTTGAGGAAGCATCCGCAGGACGAGGAGCATGAGCTGGCGCTGCTGTACGAGGCCCGCGGGGTGGAGCCCGCGCTCGCGGGCGAGGTCGCCCGGCAGCTGTCCAGGGATCCCGAGCAGGCGCTGGAGATCCACGCGCGGGAGGAGCTGGGCATCGATCCCGGCGACCTGCCCTCACCCGTCGTCGCCGCCGTGTCGAGCTTCGGCGCGTTCGCCCTGGGCGCCCTGCTCCCCGTCCTCCCGTACCTGCTGGGGGCCGCCACCCTCTGGCCCGCCCTGCTGCTCGCCGCGCTCGGACTCTTCGCCTGCGGGGCGATCGTCGCCAAGGTGACCGCCAGGTCATGGTGGTTCAGCGGGCTGCGACAGCTCGCGCTGGGCGGGGCCGCGGCCGGTGTGACGTACGCCCTGGGCAGTTTCTTCGGAACGGCCGTAGGATGACCGGCACCGCCTGATCGCGCACCTATGCACGGGACTGCATAAGTAGCCGTTACTCGGCGGTTTCGAACGCTTAACCATTGGGCATGAGCCGTAAGCGCCGCGGGCAATGACGACCGCGCCGCACCACACGCACATCATCAGCAGCAGGTGACGTTGCCTGCCGCGATCGGGCCGACGGTCATGGATCTGACCGAAAAGGCCCCCTTTTTCAGCCGCCACGAGCGGCGCCTCGCCGCGACCCGTGGCGTCCGCATGATGGAACGCGGTATCCGGTTCACGAGAACCGCTCCATCATGTAACCTGCACGAAATTTTGCACTCTCGCTAAGGGCCAACGTCGTCCCTCGGCACTTGCCCCCAGAGCCTCAAGGCCTGGGAGGTGCCCCCCAGACACGACGACGACGGGAGAGCCGATGCGTACGCCGCGCCAGCCGTCCCAGCACTCCGAGAATGGCCAGAACTGGTCCTTCATGGATGCTCGCCCTGCCGCGCAGGGAATGTACGACCCGCGCAACGAGCACGACGCCTGCGGCGTCGGCTTCGTGGCGACCCTCACCGGTGAGGCGAGCCACGCGCTGGTCGAACAGGCGCTGACCGTGCTCCGCAACCTGGAGCACCGCGGCGCGACCGGCTCGGAACCCGACTCCGGGGACGGCGCGGGCATCCTGTCCCAGGTCCCCGACGCCTTCTTCCGCGAGGTGGCCGAATTCGAGCTGCCCGAGGCCGGCTCGTACGCGGTCGGCATCGCCTTCCTGCCCGAGGACGCCACCGCCGACGCCGTCTCACGGATCGAGACGATCGCCGCCGAGGAGAACCTCACGGTGCTCGGCTGGCGCGAGGTCCCGGTCGCCCCCGGACTCCTCGGCGCCACCGCCCGCTCGACGATGCCGCACTTCCGGCAGGTCTTCGTGGGGGACGGTTCAAGCCAGGGCATCGACCTCGACCGCAAGGCGTTCGCGCTGCGCAAGCGTGCCGAGCGCGAGGCCGGCGTGTACTTCGCGTCGCTCTCCGCCCGCACCATCGTCTACAAGGGCATGCTGACCACCGGCCAGCTGGAGCCCTTCTTCCCGGACCTGTCCGACCGCCGCTTCGCCTCCGCGATCGCGCTCGTGCACTCCCGGTTCTCCACCAACACCTTCCCGAGCTGGCCGCTCGCGCACCCGTACCGCTTCGTCGCGCACAACGGCGAGATCAACACGGTCAAGGGCAACCGCAACTGGATGGCGGCCCGCGAGTCCCAGCTCGTCTCCGACCTGTTCGGCGAGCAGGACGGCCTCGACCGGATCTTCCCGATCTGTACGCCCGACGCGTCCGACTCCGCCTCCTTCGACGAGGTCCTGGAGCTGCTGCACCTCGGCGGCCGGTCCCTCCCGCACTCCGTGCTGATGATGATCCCGGAGGCCTGGGAGAACCACGCCTCCATGGACCCGGCCCGCCGCGCCTTCTACCAGTTCCACTCCACGCAGATGGAGCCCTGGGACGGCCCGGCCTGCGTCACCTTCACCGACGGCACCCAGGTCGGCGCCGTCCTCGACCGCAACGGCCTGCGCCCCGGCCGCTACTGGGTCACCGACGACGGCCTCGTCGTCCTCGGCTCCGAGGTCGGCGTCCTCGACATCGACCCCGCGAAGGTCGTCCGCAAGGGCCGCCTGCAGCCCGGCCGCATGTTCCTCGTGGACACCGCCGAGCACCGGATCATCGAGGACGACGAGATCAAGGCCGGCCTCGCTGCCGAGAACCCGTACGCGGAGTGGCTCGAAGCCGGCGAGATCGAGCTCTCCGACCTCCCCGAGCGCGAGCACATCGTGCACACCCACGCCTCGGTCACCCGCCGCCAGCAGACCTTCGGCTACACCGAGGAAGAGCTGCGCGTCATCCTCGCCCCGATGGCCAAGACCGCCGGTGAGCCGCTCGGCTCCATGGGCACGGACTCGCCGATCGCGGCCCTGTCCGAGCGCCCCCGGCTGCTCTTCGACTACTTCACCCAGCTGTTCGCGCAGGTCACCAACCCGCCGCTGGACGCCATCCGCGAAGAGCTCGTCACCTCGCTGCGCTCCTCGCTCGGCCCCGCGGGCAACCTGCTGGAGCCGACCGCCGCCTCCTGTCGAAGCGTCACCCTGCCCTTCCCGGTGATCGACAACGACGAGCTGGCCAAGCTCATCCACATCAACGCCGACGGCGACATGCCCGGCATGAAGGCCGCGACGCTCTCCGGCCTGTACCGCGTCTCCGGCGGCGGCGACTCCCTCGCCGCCCGCATCGCGGAGATCTGCACCGAGGCCGACGCCGCCATCGAGAACGGCGCCCGTCTGATCGTCCTCTCGGACCGGCACTCCGACGCCGAGCACGCGCCGATCCCCTCGCTGCTGCTCACCGCCGCCGTCCACCACCACCTCATCCGCACCAAGCAGCGCACCCAGGTGGGCCTGCTGGTCGAGGCGGGCGACGTCCGCGAGGTCCACCACGTGGCCCTCCTCATCGGCTTCGGCGCCGCGGCCGTCAACCCGTACCTCGCGATGGAGTCCGTCGAGGACCTGGTCAGGGCCGGTACGTTCCTCCCGGGCATGGAGCCCGAACAGGCCATCCGCAACCTGATCTACGCGCTCGGCAAGGGCGTCCTCAAGGTCATGTCCAAGATGGGCATCTCCACCGTCGCCTCCTACCGCGGCGCCCAGGTCTTCGAGGCCGTCGGCCTCGACGCGGCCTTCGTGCAGAAGTACTTCAGCGGCACCGCCACCAAGATCGGCGGCGTCGGCATCGACGTCGTCGCCAAGGAGGTCGCCGCCCGCCACGCGAAGGCCTACCCGGCCAGCGGCATCGCGCCCGCGCACCGCGCCCTCGACATAGGCGGCGAGTACCAGT
Organism: Streptomyces sp. NPDC127119; assembly: GCF_042677425.1. Taxonomy (NCBI): domain Bacteria; kingdom Bacillati; phylum Actinomycetota; class Actinomycetes; order Kitasatosporales; family Streptomycetaceae; genus Streptomyces; species Streptomyces sp. NPDC127119. Next base: position 17,766 of record NZ_JBHXTO010000005.1, read on the forward strand.
GGCGCCGCGAGGGCGAGCCGCACCTGTTCGACCCCGAGACGGTCTTCCGCCTCCAGCACTCGGCGCGCAGCAACCGCTACGACATCTTCAAGAAGTACACGGACCGTGTGAACGAGCAGTCCGAGCGCCTCATGACGCTGCGCGGCCTGTTCGGCTTCGACTCGGGCCGCGAGGCCATCTCGATCGACGAGGTCGAGCCGGTCAGCGAGATCGTCAAGCGCTTCTCCACCGGCGCCATGTCGTACGGCTCCATCTCCAAGGAAGCCCACGAGACGCTCGCCATCGCCATGAACCAGCTGGGCGCCAAGTCCAACACCGGTGAGGGCGGCGAGGACCCGGACCGCCTGTACGACCCGGCGCGCCGCTCGTCCATCAAGCAGGTCGCCTCCGGCCGCTTCGGCGTCACCTCCGAGTACCTGGTCAACGCGGACGACATCCAGATCAAGATGGCCCAGGGCGCCAAGCCCGGCGAGGGCGGCCAGCTGCCCGGCCACAAGGTCTACCCGTGGGTCGCCAAGACCCGGCACAGCACCCCCGGCGTGGGCCTCATCTCCCCGCCCCCGCACCACGACATCTACTCCATCGAAGACCTCGCCCAGCTGATCCACGACCTGAAGAACGCGAACCCGCAGGCGCGGATCCACGTGAAGCTGGTCTCCGAGGTCGGCGTCGGCACGGTCGCCGCGGGTGTCTCCAAGGCCCACGCGGACGTCGTCCTCATCTCCGGCCACGACGGCGGAACGGGCGCCTCCCCGCTCACCTCGCTCAAGCACGCGGGCGGCCCCTGGGAGCTCGGCCTCGCCGAGACCCAGCAGACGCTGCTCCTCAACGGCCTGCGCGACCGCATCGTCGTCCAGACCGACGGCCAGCTGAAGACCGGCCGTGACGTCGTCATCGCCGCGCTCCTCGGCGCCGAGGAGTTCGGTTTCGCGACCGCGCCGCTCGTCGTCTCCGGCTGCGTCATGATGCGCGTCTGCCACCTCGACACCTGCCCCGTCGGCATCGCCACCCAGAACCCCGTCCTGCGGGACCGGTTCACCGGCAAGGCCGAGTACATCGTGAACTTCTTCAAGTTCATCGCCGAAGAGGTCCGCGAGATCCTCGCCGAGCTGGGCTTCCGCACCATCGAGGAGGCCGTCGGCCACGCCGAGGCGCTCGACGTGGCCCGCGCGGTCGACCACTGGAAGGCGCAGGGCCTCGACCTGGCCCCGCTCTTCTACGTGCCCGAGCTGCCCGAGGGCGCGGCCCTGCACCAGACCATCCAGCAGGACCACGGCCTGGAGAAGGCGCTCGACAACGAGCTGATCAAGCTCGCCGCCGACGCCCTCAACGCGACGGGCGCCAACGACGCCCAGCCGGTCCGCGCCCAGGTCGCCATCCGCAACATCAACCGCACGGTCGGCACCATGCTCGGCCACGAGGTGACGAAGAAGTTCGGCGGCGCGGGCCTGCCCGACGACACCGTCGACATCACCTTCACCGGCAGCGCGGGCCAGTCCTTCGGCGCCTTCCTGCCGCGCGGTGTGACGCTGCGCCTGGAGGGCGATGCCAACGACTATGTCGGCAAGGGCCTCTCCGGCGGCCGGGTGATCGTCCGTCCCGACCGGGGCGCCGACCACCTCGCCGAGTTCTCCACCATCGCGGGCAACACCATCGCGTACGGGGCGACGGGCGGCGAGCTGTTCCTGCGCGGCCGTACCGGCGAGCGCTTCTGCGTCCGCAACTCCGGCGCGACCGTGGTCGCCGAGGGCGTGGGCGACCACGGCTGCGAGTACATGACCGGCGGCCACGCCGTCGTCATCGGTGAGACGGGCCGCAACTTCGCGGCCGGCATGTCGGGCGGCATCGCGTACGTCATCGACCTGGACCGCGACAACGTCAACGCCGGAAACCTCGGCGCGGTCGAGGAACTCGACGACACCGACAAGCAGTGGCTGCACGACGTCGTGCGCCGGCACCAGGAGGAGACGGCCTCCACCGTCGCCGAGAAGCTCCTGGCCGAGTGGGACACCACGGTGGACCGCTTCAGCAAGATCATCCCCAGCACGTACAAGGCAGTGCTCGCCGCCAAGGACGCCGCCGAGCGAGCCGGACTCGACGAGTCCGCGATCACCGAGAAGATGATGGAGGCGGCGACCAATGGCTGATCCCAAGGGCTTTCTGAACCACGGCCGAGAGGTCGCCAGGACCCGCCCCGTCCAGGAGCGCGTCAGGGACTGGAACGAGGTCTACGTCCCGGGCTCCCTCCTGCCCATCATCCCCACGCAGGCCTCGCGCTGCATGGACTGCGGCATCCCCTTCTGCCACAACGGCTGTCCGCTCGGGAACCTCATCCCCGAGTGGAACGACTTCGCGTACCGCGAGGACTGGTCCGCCGCCTCCGAGCGGCTGCACGCCACGAACAACTTCCCGGAGTTCACCGGCCGGCTGTGCCCCGCGCCCTGCGAGTCGGCGTGCGTGCTGGGCATCAACCAGCCCGCCGTCACCATCAAGAACGTCGAGGTCTCGATCATCGACAAGGCGTGGGACAGCGGCGACGTCGCCCCCCAGGCCCCCGAGCGCCTCTCCGGCAAGACGGTCGCCGTCATCGGCTCCGGCCCCGCGGGCCTCGCCGCCGCACAGCAGCTCACCCGCGCCGGCCACACGGTCGCCGTCTACGAGCGCGCCGACCGCGTCGGCGGCCTCCTGCGCTACGGCATCCCCGAGTTCAAGATGGAGAAGCGGCACATCAACCGCCGCATCGAGCAGATGCGCGCGGAGGGCACCCGCTTCCGTACCGGCATCGAGATCGGCCGCGACCTCAAGGCCACCGACCTGCGCAAGCGGTACGACGCCGTCGTCATCGCCGCCGGCGCCACCGTCTCCCGCGACCTGCCGGTCCCCGGCCGCGAGCTGAACGGCATCCACTTCGCCATGGAGTACCTGCCGCTCGCCAACAAGGTGCAGGAGGGCGACTTCGTGGCGCCCCCCATCACCGCCGAGGGCAAGCACGTCGTCGTCATCGGCGGCGGCGACACCGGCGCCGACTGCGTGGGCACCGCCCACCGCCAGGGCGCGGCCTCCGTCACCCAGCTGGAGATCATGCCCCAGCCGGGCGAGGACCGCGCGGCGCACCAGCCCTGGCCGACGTTCCCCATGCTCTACAAGGTGACCTCCGCGCACGAGGAGGGCGGCGAGCGGGTCTACGCCGTCTCCACCACCCACTTCGAGGGCGACGAGGACGGCAACGTCCAGTGGCTGCACCTCGGCGAGGTCGAGTTCATCGACGGCAAGCTCACGCCGAAGCCGGGCACGGAGCGCAAGATCCCCGCCCAGCTCGTCACCCTCGCCATGGGCTTCACCGGCACCGACCAGGAGAACGGGCTGGTCTCCCAGTTCGCCCTCGACCTCGACGAGCGCGGCAACATCGCCCGCGACCGCGACTACGCGACCAACGTGCCCGGCGTGTTCGTCGCCGGTGACGCCGGGCGCGGCCAGTCCCTCATCGTCTGGGCCATCGCGGAGGGCCGCTCGGCCGCCCGCGGGGTCGACCGCTTCCTGACGGGCGTCAGCGAACTCCCGGCGCCGGTCCGCCCCACGGACCGCTCCCTGATGGTCTGACGCCCACCCCCCCCAATACGTCCGTACAACGGTGTACGGAACTGAGCGCGGCGCCTGCCCCTCGTCCCCGACCGGATGATGGTGGGCGCCGTGGTGCGTCCGCACGGGTTTTCGTCTGCGGGTCCGGTGGGGGCGGGCCTCAACGATTGCGCAGTTCCCCGCGCCCCTACAGACAAAAGACTGCGCAGTTCCCCGCGCCCCTAGGTACCTAGGGGCGCGGCCCCCATACGGTTACGGGGTGGGCAGGGTTACTTCACTTCGTACGGCTGGCCGTAGACCTTCCACTTCAGCGGGGTGTCCAGGTCCAGATTGCCGTCGTACAGGAACCGCCGCTGAGCCGTGTCCACACGAGACGTGTCCCGGCGCCCCTCGCCCTCCATCGTCTTCTTCCGCATGTCCAGGAAGATGTCGAGGTACGAGACCTCCTTGCCACCCTCCGCAGGAGTGTCCGCCTCCGCCATCGCCTGCTTGCGGATGCCGTAGAAACCGGGATTGCCGGGCCCGTGCATCACCATGGCGTCGTAATAGATGAACTGACCGAGCACACCGAGCCCGTCACGCTTCGCGAGCCGTACCGCGGGGTCGAAGTACACCCGGTCCCGCTCGGAGTCCTGCGCCCGCTGGAACGCGGCCTTCGCCGCCTCCGCCTTCCAGGCAGCCACGAACCCGTCGCCCAACCCCGCATGCGACTCGGACCCGTCGACCTTCCGCAGAGCGGGCAGATACCGCTCCAGCGCATTGCCCGGATGCGCCTTCGTATAACGCTCGACCAGAACGAGCAGATCATGCGTACCGGTGGTGAAACCGATGATCCCCGCCGTGTACCCGCGGCCGTCGCCGATGTCCTCGATATAGCCGTACTGCGCACGCCAGTCCAGGCTGGAGTTCTCCGCGCTGGACACGATCCGCTGCGCCAGCTCCTTCTTCCCCGGCGCGTCCAGCCCGGCCGCACGCGCGTCGGGAGCGGCGCTCCGGCTGTCCGAACGCCCGCCGTCGTCCCCCTGGCCGGGCACGACGAAGCAGGCCGCCAATGCGAACAGAGGGACGACGACGAACAACAGACGGCCAGCGCGTTTCATGAGCAAAGAGTACGATCGGCGCAGGGTGCCGTGCCGCACCGGGTGGATTTTCTGTGTACGCCGGGGGAGGTTCTGTGAGCGCGGAGGAACTGGCGCTGCTACGGGCAGAGTTGGATGTTCCACTACCGGACGGCTTTACGGAACTGGACGGCCCACAAGCTCTGTTGCTCGCCCAGGCACTGCGCCGGGCACGTGAGCGCCGAGCCTCCGGACTGCACGAGTCCGTCGAGGACGCCCTCACCCTCGTACCGGCCCTGACCAGGGAGCCTGTCCGCCGGATGCTCTTCCGCTGAAGGGAATCCGCATGGACGCGCTACGCGGCAGAGCCGAGACCCTCAAACTCGCCCGACTGCTGGACGTCGAGCCACAGCAACTGGCGTTCCTCGAAGAGCTGCCCGCCGACGACGTACGCCTCTTCCGTGAGAGCGCCGTCGCCGCGCTCTTCGACGAGGACCCCGCCCTGCTCGACCGCATCGCAGGCATGACGAAACTGCTGCCCGCCGCCGTCGCCGCCGGCATCGCCCAGAAAGCCCTCGGGCCGCGCCTGGCCGCCGCGCTCGCCGGACGCCTCGAACCGGCCCGCGCCGCCGACATCATCGACAGGCTCCCCGTCGACTTCACGGCCCGCTGCTGCCACCACGTCGACCCGCGCCGGATCGCCGGGATCATGGGCAGGCTGGACGACGACATCGTCGTACGCATCGCCCTCGTCCTCGCCGAACGCGGCGACCACCTCACGATGGGCCGGTTCGTCGGCCATCTGCGGGACTCGGCGCTCAAAGGGATCCTGCCGCAGCTCGCGGAAACGACTCTGCTGCGTACGGGGTTCGTCATCGACCATCCCGAGCGGCTCGGGCACATCGTCGAACTCCTCGACGACCAGCGGATCTCCGCGGTCATCGAGGCCGCCGCCGACCACGACCTGTGGCCCGAGGCCATAGCCGTCGCGGGCATGGCGGCCGGTGAGCAGCGGGCCCGGATCGCGTCGCTGACCGCCGCGCAGCCGGAGGGGCGGCTCGACTCCCTGATACGCGCCACGGCCGAACAGGACCTGTGGGAGTCGCTGCTGCCGATCGTGTCGCTGCTCAGCGAGGACGAACTGCGGGCCGTCGCCGCGTTGCCCGCGCTGCGGGACCCCGCGGTGCTGGGCGGGCTCGTCCACGGGGTGGTGGGGACCGGGCTCTGGGGGGATTTCCTGCCGCTGGTGGGGGTGTTGCCGCCCAGTGCGCGGCGGGTGGTTGCGGGGGTTGCGGGGGCGCTCGACGACGCGGGTCTTGACGCGCTGGCCCGCGGGGTCGACAAGGAGGACCTCTGGGATCTGGTCCTCCCCCTCATCGAGCTGATGTCCGACGCGGCGCGTGAACGAGTCCTTGCGCTGCGGACGTTCCAGGAACGGGCGGCAGGGTAGGAGGGCCCGCCCCCACCGGGCCCCTCCGGGGCGGCTCGTCCATATGGTGCGGTCCGGTGGGGGCGGGCCCAAAGGATTGCGCAGTTCCCCGCGCCCCTTAGGGGGTGGGTGGTTGCGGCCTGTGGGTATCGTCCGGCCGGTGGGGGCGTGCCTAAAAGATTGCGCAGTTCCCCGCGCCCCTTAGGGGTGGGGGTGGGCCCAAGGGATTGCACAGTTCCCCGCGGCCCTTAGAGGTGGGGTGGGGGTGGGCCTGAAGGATTGCGCCGTTCCCCGCGCCCCTGAAAGAGCGGGCTGATCTCGTCGTTCCGCCGGCCCCCCCGCATGGCGAAAGGCCAAAAAAGCTGCGCCCCTGGGTGCGGAAGGCTTGCGCGCTGACCGTAAGTGCCAGCGGCGGGTGTCGGCTCTTCGGCGTGAGGGGGTGTGTCGGGGCGTCCGGGCGCCGCGGCAACACGGGTTCACCCGACTTTGCGAGAGCGGCGACCGGATGCCCCGGCGCGGCCCCGCCCCACCACGCACCTCAGGGGCGCGGGGAACTGCGCGACAAGCCCCCACCGGCGGTCAGCCAAGACCCCGGCCGAACAACCCCTTCGCCTTCGCAGAACTCCGTGCCACTCTGAACGACGGACGGATCCCCGGGGAGGGCCACCTATGGACGCGCGGAGCGCGAAACGACCGGCGGACACACACCGCGGCGAACGCGTCGCCGACTGGGCGGACAACCGCTTAGGCATCTACACCCTCGCCAAGACCCAGATGCGCAAGGTGTTCCCGGACCACTGGTCCTTCATGCTCGGCGAGATCTGCCTCTACAGCTTCCTCATCCTCATCCTCACCGGCGTCTACCTCACCCTCTTCTTCGAACCCAGCGGCGTGGAAGTCGTCTACAACGGCTCGTACGAACCCCTCAACGGCGTCATCATGACCAGGGCCTACGAGTCCACCCTCGACATCAGTTTCGACGTCCGCGGCGGACTCCTCATCCGCCAGATCCACCACTGGGCAGCAGTCGTCTTCGTCGCCGCAATGCTCGTCCACATGATGCGCGTGTTCTTCACCGGCGCGTTCCGCAAACCCCGCGAGCTGAACTGGGCCTTCGGCTGGACCCTGCTGTTCCTCGGCATCATCACCGGCCTGACCGGCTACTCGCTCCCCGACGACCTGCTCTCGGGAACCGGCATCCGCTTCTCCCAGGGTGCCATCCTGGCCGTACCGCTCGTGGGCACGTACCTCTCCTTCTTCCTCTTCGGCGGAGAGTTCCCGGGCCACGACATCATCTCCAGGCTCTTCCCGGTCCACGTCCTCCTGCTGCCCGGGATCATGCTGGGCCTGGTCGTCGCCCATCTGATCCTGGTCTTCTACCACAAGCACACGCAGTACCCCGGCCCCGGCCGCGACCAGAAGTCGGTCGTCGGCATGCCGTTCATGCCGGTCTACATGGCGAAGGCGGGCGGCTTCTTCTTCCTGGTCTTCGGCGTGCTGTCGATGATGGGCGCGATCGCCACGATCAACCCCGTGTGGGCGTTCGGCCCCTACCGCGCGGACCTGGTCACCACCGGCGCCCAGCCCGACTGGTACCTGGGATTCTCCGAGGGCCTGATCCGGGTGATGCCGGGATGGGAGATCAACGCCTGGGGCCACACCCTGCAACTGGGCGTCTTCATCCCCTTCACCCTCTTCCCGCTGATCCTTCTCGCCATCGGCGTCTACCCGTTCATCGAAGCGTGGATCACCGGCGACAAGCGCGAGCACCACATCCTCGACCGCCCCCGCAACGTCCCCACCCGTACCGCACTGGGCGTGTCCTGGCTGAGCCTGTACGCCGTACTCCTCATCGGCGGCGGCAACGACATCGTCGCCACCCACCTCCACCTGTCGATCAACGCGATCACCTGGTCCGTACGGATCGGCGTCCTCCTCGTACCGCTCCTCGCCTTCGTCATCACGAAACGCGTCTGCCTCGGCCTCCAGCGCCGCGACCGGGACAAGGTGCTGCACGGCAGGGAGTCCGGCAGGATCACACGGCTCCCGCACGGCGAGTACGTCGAGGTGCACGAACCCCTCACCCAGGCCCAGCGGTTCACCCTCACCCAGCACGACCAGGTCCCGCCGTACGACGTGGGCCCGCTCGTCGACGCGAACGGCGTGGAACGCAAGGTCAAACCCACCCGGCGCCTGCGGGCTCGCCTCGCCCACGCCATGTACGGCCAGAACGCGCACATCCCCAAGCCGACCCCCCAGGAGTACCGCGAACTGACGAGCAGCGACGACCACCACTGAGGTCGTCCAGAGCCAGAGCCAGAGCCCACGGGAGTCAGCCGAACCCGGCACCGAACCCGGCACCGGCACCGAACCCGGCACCACCCCCCAGCACCACCCCCCGACACGCGCCAGGACTGCCCCAGGCGGACCGCAGCGCCCGCGCCTTGGTCAGCCACAGCGACAGGTCGTACTCCGCGGTGTACCCGATCGCGCCGTGCAACTGCAGGGCCGTACGGGCCGTCGCGTACGCCGCCTCGCAGGCCGCGACCTTGGCGGCGGCGACGTCGGCCGGGTCCATCGTCAGCGCGGCGCCGAACACCAGCGGACGCGCGAACTCCAGCGCGATCTTCGCGTCGGCCAGCCGGTGCCGCACCGCCTGGAACGAGCCGACGGGCACACCGAACTGACTGCGCTGCTTCACGTACGCCACGGTCCTGTCGAGCAGGGTGAGCCCCACGCCGAGAGCCTGCGCGGCGGTCGCGAGCCGCGCCCAGCACAAGGCGTCGGCGGCGCCGGCGACGACCTGCGGCCCGGTGGCGAGCAGCTCACCCCCGGGGCGAGGAGGGCTCAGCCGCCGAGCGGGATCGAGGGACCGGCACACCCGCGAACGGAGCCCGCCACGATCCCCACCCCCCTGCACCACCCACAACTCCCCGGCCTCCGCGCCAGCCCCAACCCCATCCCCGCCAACACTCAACTCCACATCGGCCACATCCCCGTCCAGGACGTACGGCTCCCCGCCCGGCAGAGCCACCGTCACGACGGTCTCCCCGGAGGCCACCCCCGGTAGGAACCTCTTCGCGAGGTTCGCGAACCCCGGCCGGGAGAGCAGCGCGCCCGCCGCCACCGTCTCGACCACCGGCCCCGGCACCCCATGCCTCCCCAACTCCACAAAGGCGAGGGCGAGTTCGACGGGCCGCGCCCCGACCCCCTCGTACTCCTCGGGCACCACCAACGCGAACACCCCCAGTTCGGCCACCCGCGACCACAGCGCCCGCCCGGCCGCATGGTCGCCGGCGCCCCAGGACCGTACGGCCGCGGGTGTGTCCGCGGCCGTCAGCAGCGCGTCCAACGAGCGCGCGAAGGCGGTCTGTTCGTCGTCCAGCAGGAAGCGCATCAGCGTCGCCCCCTCGGCAGGCCGAGAAGCCGCTCGGCGATGATGTCGCGCTGGATCTCGTTCGTGCCGGCGTAGATGGGCCCCGCGAGCGAGAAGACGTACCCCTCGCCCCACCCGCCGCCGGCATCCGTCAACTCCCCCTCCCCGCCCAGCAGATCGAGCGCCGTCTCGTGCAGGGCGATGTCGTACTCGGACCAGAAGACCTTGTTCAGGCTGGACTCCGGGCCGAGGGGCTCGCCGTCGAGGAAGCGGGACGCCGCCGCGTACGTGAACAACTGGTACGCGCGGGCGCCGATCACCGCGTCGGCCACCCGGTCGCGCGTGTACGGGTCCCGGCCGCGCTCGTGCCACAGCGCGGCCAGCCGGTCCGCCGACGCCAGGAAACGCCCGGGGGAGCGGAGCGTCAGCCCGCGTTCGTTGCCCGCCGTGGACATCGCCACCCGCCAGCCACGGCCGGGCTCGCCGATCACGTCCTCGTCCGGCACGAACACCTCGTCCAGGAAGAGTTCGGCGAAGGCCGGCTTCCCGTCCAGCCGGCCGATCGGGCGGACGGTCACGCCCGGCGCCCGCAGGTCGAACATCAGGTAGGTGAGGCCCTGATGGGGCTTCGGCGTGTCCGGCTCGCTGCGGAAGAGGCCGAACGCGCGGTCGGCGAACGCGGCCCGCGACGACCATGTCTTCTGCCCGCTCAGCAGCCACCCGCCGTCCGTACGCACCGCTCTGGACCTGAGCGAGGCGAGGTCGGACCCGGCCTCCGGCTCGGACCAGGCCTGCGCCCAGACGACCTCGCCGCGGGCCATCGGCGGCAGGATCCGTGCGCGCTGCTCCTCGGTGCCGTGGTCGAAGAGGGTCGGCGCGAGGAGGCTGACGCCGTTCTGCCCGACCCGGCCCGGGGCGCCCGCCGCCCAGTACTCCTCCTCGAAGACCAGCCACCGCGTCAGCCCGCAGTCCCGCCCGCCGTACGCGACCGGCCAGGACACCACCGACCAGCGGTCCGCGGCGAGTTCGGCCTCCCATTCGCGGTGGACCGCGAAGCCCTCCTCGGTCTCCAGGGAGGGCAGCGGCCCGGCCGGTACGTGCGCGTCGAGCCAGGCCCGTGCCTCGGCGCGGAACGCCTGATCGGCGGGGGAGTACGTGAGATCCACGGTCACCTTCCTCGTGCTCGACCCGCTCGGCCCGCTCGGCCCGGTTCCCTAACAAGTGTTTGGTAGGTTAGCGTGGCCCTATGACAGACGTCGAGGGTCCGGTGTACGAGCCCGGGCACGGGCTGCTGAAGGGACGTACCGCCGTCATCACGGCCGCCGCCGGCGCGGGCATCGGCGGTGCCACGGCCCGCCGCTTCCTGGAGGAGGGCGCGCGCGTACTGATCAGCGACGCGCACGAGCGGCGCCTCAAGGAGTACGAGGCGGAGCTGGCGGCGGAGTTCGAGGGGGTCGCGGCGCTCGCCTGCGACGTCACCGACGAGGCCCAGGTGCAGAAGCTCTTCGGCGCGGCCCTGCGGCTGCACGGGCGGCTCGACATCGTGGTCAACAACGCGGGTCTCGGCGGCACTTCGGACCTCGTCGACATGAGCGACGAACAGTGGTCGCGGGTGCTCGACGTGACACTGAACGGCACGTTCCGGTGCACGCGCGCGGCCCTGCGAGCCTTCCGCGACGGGGGCTCCGGCGAGGGCCGCCGCGGCGGAGTGATCGTCAACAACGCCTCCGTCGTCGGCTGGCGCGCTCAGGCCGGCCAGGCGCACTACGCGGCGGCGAAAGCGGGCGTGATGGCGCTGACCCGGTGCGCGGCGATGGAGGCCGCCGCGTTCGGCGTGCGGGTCAACGCCGTCTCACCGAGCCTCGCCATGCATCCGCACCTGGTGAAGGTGACGACCCCCGAACTGCTGGCGGAGCTGACGGCCCGCGAGGCGTTCGGGCGGTACGCGGAGCCGTGGGAGGTGGCCAATGTGATCGTGTTCCTGGCGTCCGGGTACTCCTCGTATCTGACGGGTGAGGTGGTTTCGGTGAGCAGCCAGCACGCGTGAGCGCTCCGCCGGGGTTGGCCGTGGGTTTGGAGGTGTTGGCGTGACGGTGTGTCTGCGGGGCCGTGGGGGTCGGCCTCAACGAGTGCGCAGTTCCCCGCGCCCCCGGTCGGGCGGGGGCTGCGCCCCGCGCCCTTGGCTCAGGGGCCCGCGGCCCACAATGGGACTGTGCCTACCAAGAAGAAGCCCCAGGTGACCGCCTCGCCCGAGCGGCGTCGTGAACTCCTCGGCACCGCCGCCGAGGTCTTCGCCGAGCAGGGCTACAACGCCACCACCGTGCGCAAGATCGCGGACCACGCGGGCATGCTCGCGGGCAGCCTCTACTACCACTTCGACTCCAAGGAATCGATGCTGGAGGAGATCCTGCGGACCTTCCTCGACGAGCTGTGGGACGGCTACGACACCGTCCTCGCCGCCGAACTGGGCCCGCGCGAAACACTGGAGGCTCTGGTCACCGAGTCGTTCCGGGAGATCGACCGGCACCGCGCGGCCGTCGCGATCTACCAGAAGGAGTCCAAGCAGCTCGTCGCGCAGGAACGGTTCGCGTTCCTCGCCGCGTCGCAGCGCAAGTTCGAGAAGGCGTGGCTCGCCACGCTGGAGCGGGGCGTGGCCGCCGAGGTCTTCCGGGACGACCTCGACATCCGGCTCACCTACCGGTTCGTGCGCGACACCGTGTGGGTCGCCGCGTCCTGGTACCGGCCCGGCGGACAGCACAGCCCGGACGAGATCGCCCGGCAGTACCTGTCGATGGTGCTGGACGGGATCGCCGTACGCAGTTGATCGCACCCGAACGCAGCTGATCCAGGGGAGTTGGCATGGCCGAGGCCTACATCGTCGAAGCGGTCCGTACACCCGTGGGGCGTCGCAAGGGCGGCCTGAGCGGGGTCCATCCGGCCGACCTGGGAGCGCATGTGCTGAAGGCACTGGTCGCGCGCTCCGGAGTCGATCCGGCCGCCGTCGAGGACGTCGTCTTCGGATGCCTGGACGCCGTGGGTCCGCAGGCCGGTGACATCGCCCGCACGTCGTGGCTGGCGGCCGGACTGCCCGAGGAGGTGCCGGGGGTGACGATCGACCGGCAGTGCGGCTCCTCGCAGCAGGCCCTGCACTTCGCCGCACAGGGCGTCCTGTCGGGCACACAGGACCTCGTGGTCGCGGGCGGCGTCCAGAACATGACGCAGATCCCCATCGCCTTCGCCTCCCGTCAGGCCGCCGAGCCGCTGGGCCTCACCCAGGGGCCGTTCGCGGGCAGTGAGGGATGGCGGGCCCGCTACGGGGACCGGCCCGTCAACCAGTTCCTCGGCGCCGAGTCCATCGCCGCCAAGTGGGGGATCAGCCGGCGGGACCAGGAGGAGTTCGCCCTGCGGTCCCATCAGCGGGCGCTGCGCGCGATCGACGAGGGCCGCTTCGAACGGGAGACCGTGCCGTTGGGGGACGTCACGGTCGACGAGGGGCCGCGCCGGGACACCTCGCTGGAGAAGATGGCGGGCCTGCGACCGGTGGTCGAGGGCGGCACCATCACCGCCGCCTGCTCCTCACAGGTGTCCGACGGGGCCGCCGCGATGCTGCTCGCCTCCGAACGGGCCGTCCGCGAGCACGGGCTCACGCCCCGGGCGCGCGTGCACCACCTCTCCGTGCGGGGGGAGGATCCGATACGGATGCTGTCGGCGCCGATTCCCGCCACCGCGTACGCCCTGAAGAAGGCCGGCATGTCCATCGGGGAGATCGATCTCGTCGAGATCAACGAGGCGTTCGCGCCCGTTGTTCTCGCCTGGCTGAAGGAGACCGGGGCGGATCCCGAGCGGGTCAATGTCAATGGGGGTGCGATCGCGCTGGGGCATCCCCTGGGGGCCACGGGGGTGAAGCTGATGACGACCTTGCTGCATGAACTGGAGCGGGTCGGAGGGCGGTTCGGGTTGCAGACGATGTGTGAGGGTGGAGGGCAGGCCAACGTGACTGTCGTCGAGCGGCTGTAGGTCTCTTGTCGGGTGCGGGCCGGTGGGGGCCGTTCGCGCAGTTCCCCGCGCCCCCAAGACAAGCACCCTTAGCGGGGCGCCCTCAGTGGGCCCGGATCAGGGAGTGCGCGTAGTGTCCGGTGGGCTTCGGCCATCACCCTTTCCACCAGGTCCGCGCACGACGGCAGGTCGTCGATCACGCCTGCCACCTGGCCCGATGCCATCACCCCGAGGTCCGTGCGGCCCTCCACCATGGACGCCCGCAGGAGCATGGGCGTGTTGGCGGCCAGCAGGACCTGGCTCCAGGTCAGGTCCTTGCCGTGTTTCATCGCCAGGCCGTCGCGGATCAGCTGGGGCCAGCCGAGACCCGAGAGCTTTCTGAAGCCGGCGGCTCTGCGCACCGCCCGCGTCAGCGTTCTCGTACGGCCCGCCCCCTCCAACGAGTCGACCAGGTCCGTACGGAGCATGCGGTGCGGCAGGCCGTCCACGGCGGTCGTCACCGTGACGTCCTTGACCGTCGCCGCGAGGTACCGGGCCTTCACCGCGTCCGGCACCGTCGAGTCCGAGGTGAGGAGGAACCGGGTGCCCATGGCGACGCCCGCGGCGCCGTACGCGAGCGCCGCGACCAGGCCCCGGCCGTCGAAGAAGCCGCCCGCGGCGACGACGGGTATGCCGACCGCGTCCACGACCTGCGGCAGGAGCACACTGGTCGCCACCTCGCCGGTGTGGCCGCCGCCCTCACCTCCCTGCACGATCACCGCGTCGGCTCCCCACGCCGCGACCTTCTCGGCATGACGGCGGGCCCCGATCGAGGGGACGACGATCACGCCCGCGTCCTTCAGCTCCGCGATCAGCTCTCGGGACGGCGCGAGCGCGAACGAGGCGACCTTCACCCCCTCCTCCACGATGATTCGGACACGGTCGCGGGCGTCCCCCGCGTCTGCGCGGAGGTTCACCCCGAACGGAGCCCGCGTACGGGAGCGGACCTCACGGATCGCCGCCCGCAGCTGATCGGGTGTCATCGTCGCGGAGGCGAGGATGCCCAGCGCGCCCGCGTTCGCCGTCGCGGAGACCAGGCGCGGGCCCGCCACCCAGCCCATCCCCGTCTGCACGATCGGATGCCGGACACCGACGAGCCGCGTGAGGGCGGTCTCCATCAGCCCTTGACCTCGCGGTCGCGCAGGCCCTTCGGGTCCAGGTCCTCGCGGATCGACCGCAGTTCCGCCGGGGACGGTTCACGGGTGTACGGGACGTCGTCCGGGACGGTCAGCGCGAAGCCCGTCGCCGCGACCACCTCCTCGACCGTCACCCCCGGATGCAGCGAGGCGAGCCGCATCGAACGGTCCTCGGTCGCGAAGTCGAACACTCCGAGGTTCGAGACCACCCGCGGGATGCGGTGGAAACGGGTCGCCGTGGGACCGGCCGCCGCCGCGCTGTCGTACCCCACCCCGCCGATCATGTCGACCTTCTCCACGAAGACCCGCGTCGAGTGCCTGGGCACCCAGTAACTGACCGGGTTGTTGAGCGTGTTGACCGGTCCGCCCCGCACCCCGAGCAACTGCCGGGTGGGCCGCTCCCAGTCGCCCACGCAGGAGATGTTCTGGTTGCCGAAGCGGTCGATCTGACTCGCGCCCATCATCACGTGCCGGCGCCCGCCGGTCACCAGCGCCAGATGCTGCCGGTACGGCAACCAGCCCTCCGGGGCGCCGTCCGGACCGATCAGCAGCGCCTCGCCGTCGGTCAGCAACAGGTCGGGCGAGAAGGTGCGCCGGGCGAGGCGGGCTCCTACCGACGGGATCAGGCCCATGGGGCTGGCCAGCACCTCGCCGTCGCCCCGCCACGCCTCCGCGCAGGCGATCACGCAGTACTCGGCGCGGGTCACACCAGTCGGGGTCGCGCTCGGGGTAGTGCTTGAGGCCGCACCCGGGGACGTGCTCGGCACCGCGTTCATGACTGCTCCTCGTGCCACGCCTCGACGGCGGTCCGATAGGCCTGTTCGTCGCCCGCGAGGAACCGCTCGGCGAACTCGGGCCACGGCATGGACGCGTAGAGCCGCTGGAAGACCTCGTCCCGGTCGTGGTCGGGCGCGCACGACGTGAAGTGCGCGCCGCCCGGCGCCTCCACCACGCCGCTCACGTTCAGCCGCTTGATCAGCAGGGTCTGGGGCGGTGCCGCCTTCGTCAGCTCCGCCGTGTCGACGATCCGCTCACAGGACACGTACGCCGTCCGGGCCGCCTCGCAGAACAGGTCGTCGAAGTACGGGTCGGGGCCCAGATACTGGCCGTTGCCCGCGCGGTCGGCGCGGTTCACATGCACCAGCGCCGCGTCCAGCCGCAGGGCGGGCATGGCCACGAAGGTCTCGCGCACGCCCGTCGACTCGTCCTCGTACGGCGAAGTGACCGTACGGAGACCGGGGTTGACCCGCATCACGTCCGAACCGATACCGGCCCGCACGGGCAGGAAGGGGAGGCGGTTGGCGGCTGCCCGCAGTCCCCACATGAACATCGCCTCGTCGATCTCCATCAGGTCGAGCGAGCCGCTCTCCCGGGCCGCCCGGAAGTGCGGTTCGAGCGGGATCGAGTCGAGCGTCGCGAAAGGGGCGACCAGTTTCCGGATCCGCCCGGCCGCCGCCAGCATGCCGACGTCCGGGCCGCCGTACGAGACGACCGTGAGATCGGTGATCGTGGAGCGGAGCAGCGCCCGTACGAGAGCCATCGGTTTGCGGCGGGAGCCCCAGCCTCCGATACCGAGGGTCATCCCGCTCTCCAGCCGGGAGACGGCCTCGTCGGCGGTCATCGTCTTGTCGCCCATCCTCACCTGCCCTCCTTTCCGAACGTGTTCCGCACGCGCTCACCCGTGCCGCCGAGGGCCGCCTCGAACGTGAAGCCCTGCTCGAAGCGGTAGCTGCGGCGCACGTCGACGGGGTCGATGCCGTTGATCGCGGCCTTGGCGAGCCGGATCAGCCGGCCGTCCTTGCCCGCGATCTCCCGGGCCAGCTCCAGCACGGCCGGGCGCAGCCGGTCGCGCGCCACGACCCGCCACACCGAGCCGTGCCCGTGCAGCTCCGCCGCGGTCGCCGTGCGCGAGGTGTAGTACAGCGCCCGCATCAGGTGCTGCGGCACCAGCCGGGACAGATGGGTGGCCGCGCCCAGTGCGCCCCGGTCCAGCTCGGGCAGCCCGAAGGTGGCGTCGTCGCTCGCCACGATCGCGTCCGCGTTGCCCACCAGGCCTATCCCGCCGCCCAGGCAGAAGCCGTGCACCTCCGCCACCACCGGGACCTCGCACTCGTACACCGCCGCGAAGGCCTCCGCGCAGCCGCGGTTGGCGCCGAGCAGGGCGCTGTCGCCCTCGGCCTGTATCTCCTTGATGTCCACGCCCGCGTTGAACCCCCGGCCCTCGGCGGCCAGCACCACACAGCGGTTGTCGGCGTCGCGGCCCGCCGCGCGCACGGCGTCGGCCAGCTCCGACCAGCCGCTCACCGGCAGCGCGTTCACCGGCGGGAAGTCGACCGTGACGACGGAAATCCCTTTTTCCGGGGACGAGGTGGAGACACTCATGGACGCATCAGCTACCTTTCCACCAAACGTTTGTTAGGTGCGATCTGCTGTCGAAGGTAACAGCGAATGCCGACGGGCGGGAGGCCCTGTGGACAACTGGCCGGGCGAGCGATCGGACGGGGTGCCCGGTGGGTCACCGGGCAAGCGGCTCGTGGTGGTCACGGGCGGTACCAGGGGCGTCGGGGCCGGGATCGCGCGGGCGTTCGCCGAGGCGGGTGACGAGGTCGTCGTCTGTGCGCGCAGACCACCGCAGGCACCGCTCGACGGCGTCGGCTTCGCCCCCCTCGACCTGCGCGACCCGTCGGCTGTCCGGGCCTTCTTCGGGCGGCTGCCCCGGCTCGACGTGCTCGTCAACAACGCGGGCGGCGCCCCCTACCGGCTGCTCGCCGGGACGGAGGCCGAGCGGCACGCGCGCGTGATCGACCTCAACCTCGTCGCACCTCTCACGGCCTCCCTGGCGGCGTACGACCTGCTCAAGCGCGCCCGGGGTTCCATCGTGATGATCGGCAGCGTCAGCGGGACCCGGCCCTCGCCCGGCACGGCGGCCTACGGGGCCGCGAAGGCCGGACTGGAGAACCTGGCCCGCTCGATGGCCGCGGAGTGGGCACCGGAGGTGCGGGTCAACACGCTCGTGGTCGGGATGGTCCGCACCGAGCTGTCGCACCTTCACTACGGGGGAGAGGACGGCATCGAGGCCGTCTCCCGCACCGTCCCGCTGGGGCGGCTCGCCGTGCCCACGGACATCGGCAGGGCGGCCGTCTTCCTCGCGTCGGACGCCGCCGCGTACATCACCGGGGCCGGCCTCCTCGTGCACGGCGGCGGCGAGCGGCCCGCCTTCCTGGACGCCGCGACCGTCAACAGGACCGACACCGACAGGGAGCACTGACATGACCTCAGGCACAGGCGTCGGCGCCGGTCTCTGCGACGGGCGGGTGGTGGTCGTCACGGGCGCGGGGCGCGGGCTCGGGCGGGCCCACGCGCTCGCCTTCGCGGCCGAGGGGGCGCGGGTCGTCGTCAACGACCTGGGCGTCGGACTCGACGGCTCCCCGGGGGCCGACACCCCGGCCCGGCAGGTCGTCGGGGAGATCCGGGCGGCGGGCGGCGAGGCCGTCGCACACGCAGGGGACATCGCGACGACCGAGGGCGCCGCATCCCTCGTACAGGCGGCGCTCGACGCCTTCGGACGGCTCGACACACTCGTGAACAACGCCGGGTTCCTGCGCGACCGCATGCTGGTCAACCTTGACGAGGACGACTGGGACGCCGTCATGCGCGTCCACCTGAAGGGCCACTTCCTGCCGCTGAAGCATGCCGCCGCGCACTGGCGGGCGCAGGCGAAAGCAGGGCTCGTACCGCAGGCCCGGGTCGTCAACACCAGCTCCGGAGCGGGCCTTTCCGGGTCCGTCGGACAGGGCAACTACAGCGCGGCCAAGGCCGGCATCATCGGGCTCACCCTGGTGGCCGCCGCCGAGATGGGGCGCTACGGAGTGCAGGTCAACGCCATCGCGCCGGCCGCGCGCACCCGGATGACCGAGGCGGCCTTCGCCCAGGCCATGGCGGCGCCGGACAGCGGCTTCGACGCGATGGCCCCCGAGAACGTGTCACCGCTCGTCGTCTGGCTCGGCTCCGCCGCGAGCGCCGGGGTCACCGGCCGGGTCTTCGAGACAGAGGGCGGCCGGATCACCGTCATGGACGGCTGGCGGCCCGGCCCCGGCGTCGACAAGGGGGCCCGGTGGACCCCCGCCGAGGCCGGGGACACCGCACGGGAACTCCTCGCACGGGCCGAGGACCCGACCCCGGTCCACGGGACGCAGTAGGTACAGGGCGCGGTGAGCAGCAGTAAGTAATGGACCAGAACAGGAAAGGCCGGGGAACGCTGGACCCCGCACCCCTCGCTCGCGAGGATGCCCAGCAGGGCGGGGCGGGCGGAGGTGGGCTCGGTGGAGTTCGTCGGACGATCGGACAGCCTCGCGCTCCTCGCGGCGGCCCGCGAGCGCGCTCGCGCGGGACAGCCCCAGCGCGTCCTCGTCGAAGGCCCGGCGGGCATCGGCAAGACGGCCCTCGTACGCCGCTTCCTCCGCGACGACACGCGCGCGCCGGACGACAGCAGTGCGCCGGACGACAGTCGTGCACCGGACGACAGCCGTGTGCCGGACGGCACGCGTGTGCTGTACGGGGCGGGGGAGGAGGCGGAGTCGCAGCTGGCGTTCGGCGTGCTGGAGCAGCTGCTGGGGCGCGGCGGCGGCAACGAGGGCGCCGGCAGCGGTCGTCGGCCGGACGCGCACGCCGCCGGAGCGGAACTGCTGGAGGCACTGGACGAGGCACAAGGGGCGGACGGGCCCGAGGCCCCAGCCTCCGAAATCCCCGCCCGCGCCCCCGACATCTCCGCCCCCGACATCCCTGCCCCTGACACCCCCGCCCCCGACACCCCCGTCGTCGCCCTCGTCCTCGACGACGCCCAATGGGCCGATCACCCCTCGCTCCAGGCGCTCACCTTCGCCGTGCGCCGGCTGCGCGCCGACCGGGTGATCGTCCTCGTCGTCGTGCGCGAGGCACAGGACCCGCGGCTGCCCGACGGACTGCGGAGACTGTTCACGTCCGACGACACCGTGCGCGTACGCCTCGAAGGACTCGGCCCCGCCGAACTGACGGAACTCGGCGACGAGGCGGGCGCGCGGGGACTCACCGCACGAGCGGCCACGCGACTGCACGCGCACACCGGCGGAAACCCCCTGCACGTCAAGGCACTGCTGGAACAGGAAGGCGCGGGCCTGCTGGAAGCGCTCGGCGAACCCGACGTGACACCGCCCGCGCCCAAGTCGTTCACGGCACTCGTCCTCGCGAAGCTCGCCGCCTGCTCACCGGCCGCCGACGCCCTGGTCTGCGCGGCGGCCGTCCTGGGCACCCACTGCGCGCAGGCCGACGCCTGGGAGGTCGCCGACGAGGACCTCCTCGCCGAGGAGCGCAGCGGCGCCGACCTCCTCACGGCACTCGAAGAGGCCGTTCACGCGGGTCTGCTGACCGAGACGCCCGGCGACCCCGTGGTCCGCTTCCCGCACCCCCTCGTGCACGCCGCCGTCTACCACCAGCTGGGCCCCTCCCGCCGGGCCGCCCTGCATCTGCGCGCCGCCCGCACGGTCCGGGACCCGGCACAGCGGTTACGGCACCGGGCCCTCGCCGCGACCGGCCCCGACCCGGAACTCGCCGCCGAACTCGCCGCGCTGGGCCGCGACTTCGCCGCCGAAGGGGCCTGGGCGAACGCCGCGAACCAACTGGCCGCCGCTGCCCGGCTCGACGCGGACCGGGGAACGTACGAGCAGTACACCCTGGAGTCCGTCGAATGCGCCCTGCTCGCCGGGGACGTGCCGGACATGGGCGAAGCCGCCCAGCGGATCGCGCGGTTCACGCCCGGCGGCTGGCGCAGCTATCTCCTCGGCAGACTGAGCCTGTTCGACCTGGACCGCGCCGAGGCGCTGCTCACCGACGCCTGGCACCGCTGCGACCCCGCGGCGGACCCGGTCCTCGGCGCCCGGATCGCGGGTCAGTTCGCCGCCCTGCACGGCAGCATGGCGCACGGCGCCGAGATGGCCGAGTGGGCGGACCTCGCACTGCGCCTCGCAGCGGACGACACCGCGCCCGACGACACCGCCACCGACATGATCCGCGTACTGCGCCTCAACGGCCTCGCCATGAGCGGCCGGGCCCCGGAAGCACTCGCCGGCCTCGGCCCGCTGCCCGACCCGGCGCTCGCCGGCCCCGCGCAGCTGGAGGAACTCCTCGGCCGGGGCACCCTGCGCGAGTGGACCGGCGACCTCACCGGCGCCGTACGGGACCTGACCGGCGTGTTCGGCGCCTGCCACGGACGCGCGGCCTCCTTCCGGGTGCTCGCCGCGACCGCGCTGGCCTCCGCCGAGTACCGCGCCGGCCGCTGGGACGACGCGATCGTGCACACCGACCTCGCCCTCTCCCTGGCCGCCGACACCGACCAGCCGCACATCGCCCTGTACTGCCGGATGCTCGCCACCCAGGTGCACGCGGTGCGCGGCGCGTTCGGCAGAGCACAGGCACACGCGCGCGTGGCCCGCGTCTACGCGGGCGGCGGCCATCTCAACCCCAGCCTGTGGGCCGCCCTCGCCGAAGCCCACCTCGCCCGTGCCCAGGGCCGGCCCGAGGACGTCGTCACCGCCCTGGAACCCCTGCTCGCGCTCGCCCCGCGCGGCGACCTGGAGGAGCCGGGCACCGTCTCCTGGGCCGACCTGCTGGCCGAGGCCTGGGCCGCCCTCGGCGACGAGAAACGCGCCGCACAGACCCTGGCCCCCTACGAGGTCCTCGCCACCCGGCGCGGCCACCACACCGCCCTCCTCGCCGCCGCCCGCGCCCGCGGAACCCTGGAGGCCGCACGCGGTGACACGGTGGCCGCCGAGCGGGCCTTCCGCTCCGGACTCCAGCACGCCGGGCACGTCGAGGCGCCCCTGGACCGCGCGCTGCTGCACCTCGCGTACGGCGGCTTCCTGCGCCGCACCGGCCGCCGCACCAAGGCGGGCGAACGGCTGCGCACCGCCCGCGACCTCCTCGTACGACTCGACGCGCCGCCCGATCTGGAGCGCTGCGAGCGGGAGCTGGCGGCCTGCGGGCTCGGGTCCGGCGAGCGGCGGCCACGGAACCGGGGCGCGGCCCTGCTGACACCGCAGGAGCTCGCCGTCGCCCGGCTGGTCGCCTCCGGGCTCACCAACCGGCAGGTGGCGCGGGAACTCGTCATCAGCGTCAAGACCGTCGAGTACCACCTCGGCCGGATCTTCCCCAAGCTGGGCGTGGACTCCCGGACGCGCCTCGCGGCCCTGCTCGCCGCCGAGGAGTCGGACACCTAGGGATTTCCCCGGGGCGCACCCGGGGGCGCCCGCACCCCCCTCTTCCGTACCGTCGGTCGCACCTCCACGGAGACAACGAAAAACGGATGGATGCAACGGACGGATGCAACGGACGGATGCAACGGACGGATGCAACGGAAAGCGGAAGCAGCCGTGGAGGGAGCGGTAGCAACGGGGGACGGACAGCAATGCCGGAGAACACTCATCGCGTGGTCGTCGACGTCCCGCACGCCAACGTGCGGGACGTCGCCGAACGTGTCGTCCAGGAACTCGTCCTCGCGGCCGACAAGGTGGCCGCGCACCACGCGGAACCCGCCAAGTACCCGCTGCCCGCGGACAGGGCCGCCGCCGAGCACCTGCTCGCGCGGCGCTTCGACACCCTCGGCGACGACAGGAAGAAGAAGGCGGGAGCCACGGTCCTGGCCGACCTGCGGACCGGCGCGATCCGCAGCAGGCGCCTCGGCGACCTCGCCCGCGTGGACCTGCGCTCACCCGCCTCGGTGGACACCCAGCTCAAACGCCTCGGCTTTCCCGAACGGCTGTGGTTCCCCGCGGACGAACTGCGCAGGCCCCCGGCTTCTCTCGTCCCCGGCCTCCTCCCCGAGGAACAGGCCCCACGGCGCCCGACGGCCGTACCGATCGCCCTGCACCGGCTGGAACTGCGCATCCGGCGGGTGAAGTGCCTGGACGAGACCTCCGCATGGGGCTCCGACGAGATCCATCTCGCGGGGACCGGCGTGGACGGGAGCGGCGAGACCCGCCAGATCCGCCCGTTCAAGGTACGCGGCTTCTACGACGGCGACGTCAGGCTGTACGACCCGCCCCGGCGCTTCCACCGGTTCGACCTCGACGAGGGCACCGGACACCCGAATTCGTACTTCGTCACGCTGGTGCTCGCCGAGGCCGACGGGGGCGGCCTGGCGGAGTACGTCGACACCCTGCTCGAACTCGTCAGGAAGAAGATCACCGCCCATCTCACCGCGGCCACCGGCAGCACGCGAGTCCCCTCCGGCGGACCCGTCGGGATCCTCATCGGGATGGCCGTCGGAACGGCGGTGGACCGGCTCTTCGACCGGCTCGCGGACCTGTACGGGGACGACGTGTTCAAGCCCGTCACCGTCTGCGCGGTCGTTCCGGCGCTCACCGGCCGCTGGGCGGGATGCCCGGTCACGGCACCGGCGGTCACCGACGTCCGGGGACACGGCGGCCACTACCAACTGGCGTACGACTGGCGCATGTACGACTGAAGAGCCGGCCGTACGCGATCAACGACCTCGGGGGATACGGGGGATACGGGGGATCGGGGGAGGCGGACCGGAAGGCCGCCGTCCGTCCACGGGACAGCCGGACGGCGGCCTTCCACTGCCGCGCCCGCGCCCTCCTTCAGGGGCGCGGGCAACTCCCACGGTCACGGCAACCACCACGCCCACGCCAGTGCTAGGTGTCGCACTCCAGCACAGTGCGGCACAGCCCGCACCGCGCCCGCACCCGCCCCCTCACCGGCACCCGGATCCGCTGATGACAGGTCGGACAGGGGAACGACACCCGCAGCGGCCCGCGCCCGTCCGGCGCGAAGGCGTACGACGCGCCCGCGCTCGCCCCCGTCCCCGCTCCCGCGGACCCGGACGCAGAGCCCGACGCGGTCCCGACGACGCGGCCCTGCGCATGCCGGCGGTCCTTCGCATAGCGGCGCCGCCCCGCCCACCCCGCCGCGGTCAGCGGCGGCTGCCGCTCGTCCTCCCTCGCCCGCTCCAGGCCCCGCGTGTACGCCGTGTACGCCTGCGGACTCGTGAACCAGGTCGCGGGATCCTCACCGAACACCAGGGACCGCTTGGCCAGCACGTACCCGAACTCCTCCGGCGTCAGATAGCCGAGCTTCTGCGAGGACGACGCGTCCTCCCGGTACGCGTCCAGCAGCAGCCAGCCCGCCCCGAGATACGTCGTCGCCGTGTCCGTGAGGATCTCGTTGTCCCGGGTGCCGGGGAACGACAGGTCCAGGCGGTGCAGACAGACGTGCATCACCTCGTGCGCCAGCGCCGCGCCGATGTCCCGCCGATGGGTACGGAAGCGGTCGTTCAGCTCGATGAAGTACTCCGGGCCCGCGGCCAGCTCGACACTCGCCGCGTGCTCCATCTCCCGGAAACTCACGATCATGCGGGCGTCCGGCAGCCGGAAGTGGCGCACCAGCTCGCGAGCCACCCGCTGCGCGCCCAGATACAGGTCGTCCGTGTCGCAGAACGCCACGTCGGCGGGGGCCACACTGGCGGCGAACGTGTGGACCGTGTCGTACGAGAGCCGCTTGTACAGCGCGGTGACCGCTGCGCGCACCGTCTCCAGGTGCGGGTAGCCGTGCTTGACCGGACCGCCGTTCGCCACGCCCGAACCCCCAAAGCCCCGAACAGGCCCCGAACCTCATTCCACTTTAAGGGGACGCGAGCGAATTCTCTCGGGTTGGGTTGCCCGACGTGTACGTGACATCCACCCTTGCCTCACATGCCGCATGATCTTCATACTTCTGTGCGCTCTTCTGTGCGCTCAAGCCCCCACGAAAGGGAACAAGTTGACCAATAGCATGCTCGGTCTCCTCCGGAGATCCGCCTTTCGGCGGGCCGCGGCGGTCGGTGCCGTCGCTCTCGCGACCGCCAGCCTGCAGCCCGTCGCCGCGCACGCCGCGCCCACCCCGATAGTCGGCGGCGCGCCCGCCGGGCAGGGTGAGTTCCCCTTCATGGTCAGCCTGTCCATGGGCTGCGGCGGCTCGCTCTACAAGAAGGACGTCGTCCTGACCGCCGCGCACTGCGTGGACGGCTCGGGCGACACGACCCGCATCACCGCGACCGCGGGGGTCGCCAACCTCGGTGCCTCCGGTGCGATCAAGGTCAGGTCGACCAAGGTCGTCCAGGCGCCCGGCTACAACGGCAACGGCAAGGACTGGGCGCTCATCAAGCTCGCCCGGCCCATCGATCTGCCGACGCTGAAGATCGCGACGACCGCCCGGTACAACCAGGGGGCGTTCACCATCGCCGGGTGGGGCGACACCGCGGAGAACGCGAACACCGGCTCCGTGAAGCTGCTCAAGGCCAAGGTGCCGTTCGTGTCCGACCCGAAGTGCAAGCGGCACTACGGGGGGCGGTTGATCGCCTCGCAGGAGATCTGCGCGGGGATTCCTCGTGGTGGCGTCGACACCTGTCAGGGGGACTCCGGAGGGCCGATGTTCCGTAAGGACGACGCGGATAAGTGGATTCAGGTCGGGATCGTCAGCTGGGGTGATGGGTGTGCGCGGCCCATGGTGCCGGGGGTTTATACCGAGGTGTCCACGTTCGCCTCTGCGATAGCTCGGGCTGCTTCTTCGCTTTAGCGGGTGCGGTTGGTGGGGGGCGTTCCCGGTTTGGGCCGGGGGCGCCCGTTTTTGTGTGCGGGCGCGTTGTGGCTGGTCGCGCAGTTCCCCGCGCCCCTCAAGGCAAAGGATTGCGCCGTTCCCCGCGCCCCTAAAAGCAAAAGACTGCGCAGTTCCCCGCGCCCCTCAAGGCGAAAGACAACAGATTGCGCCGTTCCCCGCGCCCCTGAAAGGCGAAAGGCGAGAGACTGCGCTGTTCCCCGCGCCCCTGAGAGGCGAAAGGCGACAGATTGCGCCGTTCCCCGCGCCCCTGGGAGACCGCGGCCCTAGGTGCCGATCGGCGAGAGCGTTGGTGGGGGTGCTGCGGTTTCCAGTTCCAGTAGCCAGATCTCGTTCTGGCCCTTTTTCAGGGTTGGGCCCGGGATGTGGAGGGATGGCTGGGGGCCCGTCGACCAGTAGCGGCCGAGGTTGAAGCCGTTCAGCCAGGCGAAACCTCGCGTCCAGCCGGGGAGTTCGAGGCGGGCGTCGCCCGGGGCGGACACCGTGACCGTGCCGCGGTAGAGGCCGGGCGCGGACAGCGACGGCACCGGCTCGAACGGCACCGACCCCACCCCCGCGTCGAACGCGTCCAGCCTCAGCGCCCGCGCCCGCACCCCGTGCAGATACTGCCGCTCGTGCAGCACACCCCCCGTGATGCCCTTCGGCTCGCCGGTCCGCGGACCGTAGTTGACCCGGCCCAGCGACTCCACCCACAGGTCCACCCGCGCGGGGCCCGCGACCGGCTCCTTCAACTCCGGCTCGTGCTCGGTCACCACCCCGGCCCGCACCCCGTCGACGTACACGACCGCCAGATCCCGCAGCCCCCGTACGGTCAGCGGGTACGGGCGGCGCGGCCCCGGTACGTCCACGGTGTAGTGCACGAGCCCCCGGTCCACGTCCAGTTCCTCGAACGTGGGCGGTACGGGCGTCTCCGTCTCCGGCCCGCCGAGGGTGTCGAGGACGGCCGGGAGGGGAGCCCAGCCCGTCAGCTCCACGGTGGCGGGGGAGCCCAACGCGGGCGGCGCGGGCGGCGGTTCGGGCAGAGGGCCGTCCGCGTACGCGGCCAGGAGCGTGCGGAACCGCCAGAACTTCTCCGTGGGGCGGCCGGCCTCGTCGATCGGCGCGTCGTAGTCGTACGACGTCACGTCCGGCTCCAGGACCCCGTCGTGCAGCGCGCCGCCACCCCGGTTGGCACCCGCCCAGCCCGCGAAACTCGTACCGCCGTGCGCCATGTACAGGTTCACCGACGCCCCGCACTCCAGGATCTCCCGCAGCGCCTCCGCCGCGTCCAGCGGATCACGTACCGCGTGCTCACCGCCCCAGTGGTCGAACCAGCCGCACCAGAACTCCATGCACATCAACGGCCCCGACGGCCGGTGCCGGCGCAGTGTCCTGAACGCCTCGCGTGCCTGCGAACCGAAGTTCACCGTCGCCGGTACGCCGTCCAGGGAGCCGCCCGTGAGCATGTGGTCCTCGGGGCCGTCCGACGTGAACAGCGGCACCCGTACGCCCTCCGCGCGCAGCAGTTCGGCGAGGTGACGCAGATACACCTGGTCCGAGCCGTAGCTGCCGTACTCGTTCTCCACCTGCACCATGACCACCGGGCCGCCGCGGTCGAACTGCCGGGGCACGATCTGCGGCAGCAGCCGCGCGAACCACCGCTCCACCGGACCCAGGAACCCCTCGTCCCGGGTGCGTATCCGCGCGCCGAGCCCACCGGTCACCCAGTGCGGCAGCCCGCCGTTCTCCCACTCGGCGCAGATGTACGGACCCGGCCGCACGATCGCCCACAGCCCGGCCGCGTGCGCCGCGTCCAGGAACCTGCCCAGCGCGTCCACGTCCCGGTACACGCCCGGCGCCGGTTCGTGCAGATTCCAGGGGACGTACGTCTCCACACAGTTGAGGCCCATCGCCCGCAGCATCGCCAGCCGGTGCCCCCACTGACCCTCGTGCACCCGGAAGTAGTGCAGCGCCCCCGACAGCAGCCGCACCGGCCGCCCGTCCACCAGGAAATCGGTGTCCCCCACCGTGAACTCGCTCATGCCCGCCACCCTCACCCCTGGCGGCGGGCCCGGTCCATGGACAAAGATCGGCACTGGTTGGACGCAGTTCCGGACGGCGCCGACGGAGCCTGCGGGGCAGTCCGTGGGAGGGAGACAGCGGATGTATCACACCTGGATGCGGTTCTTCACCCCCGGACCCGCCCACCACCGGCTCGGCCTCGTCTGCCTCGGTGTCGGACTCCAGCACGGCACACTGCCCACCGTCGGACCCCGCACCCTCGACCACCACGTCGCCGTCGTCGTCAGCACCGGCCGCGGCTGGTTCCGTACCCCCGACGGACGACGCACCGCGGTCACCGCGCCCGCCCTGCTCTGGCTCACCCCCGGCGTACCGCACCACTACGGGCCCGACCCCGACACCGGCTGGGACGAGGCCTTCGTCGACTTCACCGGACCCACCGCCGACACCTACACCGAACTCGGCTACATCGAACCGCACCGGCCCGTCGTCGCCCTCTCCGACGCGGGCGCCGCCCGCGCCACCGTCGGCCGCATCGTCCGTGCCGCCCGCCGCGGCAACCCCCTCCTCGAAGTCGAGACCAGCGCCGCCGTCCACGAACTCCTCGTCACCCTGCGCCGCGCCCGCGCCGACACCGCCCCCGACGGCGAACAGGTCCTCCAGGCCCTCGCCCGCGACGCCTGCAAACCCCTCACCGTCGCCGACCACGCCACCCGGCACGGCATGACCCCCGCCGAACTGCGCACCGCCGTCCGCCGCGGCGCCGGCTGCAGCCCCAAGGACTACCTCCTCGGTATCCGCCTGGGCCGCGCCAAGGAACTCCTCGCCGCCACCGAACTCCCCGTCGCCGCCGTCGCCCGGCGCGTCGGCTACGACGACCCCGCCTACTTCTCCCGGCTGTTCACCCGCCGCGTCGGCATGGCACCCGTGCGCTTCCGGGAACAACAGGCCCACACGGTCCCCGGCGGCTGGAGCGACCAGGTCCCCGATCCCGGCGATCCCCCGATCATCGGGAGGACCCCCACCGGCTGAGACACCCGACGTAGGGTTGGCATCCATGACCACCAGCAACACCGACAACAGCAGCGGCGCGGCCGACAACAGCGGTGCCGGCAGCAACACCAGTGCCGGCGACAACAGCGGTGCCCGCAGCGGCGCCACCACCGGTGACATCGACCCCGCCGTCCGCGCCGACCTCGACCGGCTGCGCGAGAGCATCGACAACATCGACGCCGCCGTCGTCCACATGCTCGCCGAGCGCTTCAAATGCACCCAGCAGGTCGGCCACCTCAAAGCGGCCCACCAACTGCCGCCCGCCGACCCCTCCCGCGAGGCCCAGCAGATCGCCAGACTCCGACGACTGGCCGAAAACGCCAACCTCGACCCGGCGTTCGCCGAAAAACTCCTCAACTTCATCATCGCCGAGGTCATCCGCCATCACGAGCGCATCGCGGAGCACACCAACACCCGCGAATGACCACTCCCGGCCCCCGGCGCGCACCCGTTCTCAGGCCGTTGTGAGCCCTGCCCCCTCGGCGTGCGCGCCGAAATGAGGCATCCTGCGCTGAGCACTCCCTGTCAGTCGGTTCGGACTTAAGCTGGTTGGTCCAAGCGAGGGGACTTCGCTCCATGCCGTCGGATGCCAAGATCCTCATAGTGGACGACCACGAGGACACGCTCTACGCCCTGGAAAGCGCCCTGGCCCCCCTCGGCTACCAGCTGACCCGGGCGACCAGCGGCGACGAAGCGCTGAAGGAAGTCCTGCGCGGCCAGGTCGGCCTGCTCCTGCTCGACGTGCACATGCCCGGCGTCAGCGGCCTCGACGTCGTCCGCTACATGCAGGGCGTCGAACAGACCCAGCTCATCCCGATCATCCTCGTCACCGGATTCGGCCCCAGCACCGCACTGGCCTCCGCCGCGTTCCGCCTCGGCGTCGCCGACCTCGTCATGAAACCCATAGACCCCTGGACCCTGCGCACGAAAGTCCGCTACCTGTACGACTCCCACCAGCGCTACCGGTCCATGGAGAGAGAAGTCCGCGAACTGAGGGCCCTCGTGAAGGAACCCACCGCCCACTACGACCCCCCGATCACCGCGCAGCGCCCCGCGCCCCGCAAACAGGAACAGGGCCGCACCGCGTAGGCGTCCCCCACCCCGGGCGCACGGCCGCCGTACCGGGCCGCCCCTGTGCCGGGCCCCGCCCATCAGGCAGCATGGCACCCATGTCCGTACTGACGCGCGACGAAGCGCAGACCCGTGCCACACTCCTCGACGTCCACCGCTACCGGATCGCACTCGACCTGACGCGCGGCGACGAGACGTTCCACTCCCACACCACCATCACCTTCACGGTCCGCGGCGAACAAGGCGGCGACCAGGGTGGTGACCACGACGGGAACCACGGTGGCGGGAACACCTTCGTCGAGCTCAAGCCCGCCGAACTGCGCTCCGCCACCCTCGACGGACACCCCCTCGACCCGGCGGCGCTCCACGAGAACCGGCTCCCCCTCACCGGCCTCACCGCGGGCACCCACGAACTGACCGTCGACGCCGACATGCGCTACTCCCGCACCGGCGAAGGCATGCACCGCTTCACCGACCCCACCGACGGCGAGACCTACCTCTACACCCAGCTGTTCATGGACGACGTCCAGCGCGTCTTCGCCGCCTTCGACCAGCCCGACCTCAAATCGGTCTTCGAACTCACCGTCACGGCCCCCGACGACTGGACCGTCCTCACCAACAGCGTCACCACCCGCACCGCCGACGGCACCTGGCAGGCCGCACCCACCCCGCTCATCTCCACCTACCTCGTCGCCGTCGCCGCCGGACCCTGGCACTCCGTACGCACCGAACACCGCGGCCTGCCCTTCGGCATCCACTGCCGGCGCTCCCTCGCCCCCCACCTCGAAGCCGACGCCGACGAGATCCTCGACATCACCCGCGCCTGCTTCGACCGCTACCACGAGAAGTTCGAGGAGCCGTACCCCTTCGACTCCTACGACCAGGCGTTCGTCCCCGAATTCAACGCCGGCGCCATGGAGAACCCCGGACTCGTCACCTTCCGCGACGAATTCGTCTACCGCTCCGCCGTCACCGACACCGAACGCCAGACCCGCGCCATGGTCATCGCCCACGAGATGGCCCACATGTGGTTCGGCGACCTCGTCACCCTGCGCTGGTGGGACGACATCTGGCTCAACGAGTCCTTCGCCGAGTACATGGGCTACCAGACCCTCACCGAAGCCACCCGCTTCACCGGCACCTGGACCGACTTCGGGATCGTGCGCAAGGCCTGGGGCTACGACGCCGACCAGCGCCCCTCCACCCACCCCGTCGCTCCCGACCCCGAAGCCGTCCCCGACACCGCCTCCGCACTCCTCAACTTCGACGGCATCTCCTACGCCAAGGGCGCCTCCGCCCTGCGCCAACTCGTCGCCTGGCTCGGCGAGAAGGACTTCCTCACCGGCATCAACACCCACTTCGCCCGCCACAAGTTCTCCAACGCCACCCTCGCCGACTTCATCGAATCCCTCGCCGCCGCCACCGAACGCGACGTCCACGCCTGGGCCGAATCCTGGCTGCGCACCACCGGCGTCGACACCCTCACCGCGACCGTCACCACCCAGCCGGGGGAGTGGACCCTCACCGTCGACCGGGCCGGCAGCCGCCCCCACCGCGTCAACGTCGGCGTCTACGACCGCGACCTCGGCAGCGACCGCGCCCTCGTCCTGCGCGAACGCTACGAGACCGACATCCCGCAGAACGGACCGGCCGCACCCCGCCCCGGCACCCGCCCCGCACTCGTCGTCCCCAACGACCACGACCTCACCTACGCCAAGATCCGCCTCGACGACGACTCCGAGAAGACCGTCCTGCGCGGCATCTCCGGCGTTCCCGACGCCCTCACCCGGGCCGTCCTGTGGAACACCCTGCGCGACATGGTCCGCGACGGCGACCTCGACCCCGCCTCCTACCTGGACACCGTCCGCGCCCACCTCCCCGAGGAGACCGACCTCGCCATCGTCCAGGGCGTCCTCACCTTCGCCGCCACGCAGGTCGCCGACCGCTACCTCCCCGCCCACGACCGGCCCGCCGCCCTCGCCACCCTCACCTCACTGGGCCGCGACCTGCTCCGCCGCACCGAGGACGGCGACCACCCGGGACTGCGCCTCCTCGCCGTACGCCACCTCATCGACGTCGCCGCCCAGCCCGACACCATCAGCGCCTGGATCTCCGAGGGCACCGTCCCCGGCGGACCCGAACTCGACCCCGAACTGCGCTGGCGCATCCTCGGCCGCCTCGCCGTCCTCGGCGCCGTCGACGACGCCGTCATCGACGCCGAACTCGTCCAGGACCCCAGCGCCACCGGCCAGGAGGGCGCCGCCCGCTGCCGCGCCGCGCTGCCCGACCCGGTCGCCAAGCGGGCCGCCTGGGAGGCGATGTTCGCCGGCGACGACCTGTCCAACTACCTGTTCACCGCCACCGCCCGCGGCTTCTGGCAGCCCGAACAGGCGGATCTGGTACGGGAGTTCGTGCCGCGGTACTTCGAGGACGCCGTCGCCCTCGCCGCCCGTCGGGGGCCCGCCATCGCCGACGCGGCGGGTCGGTGGGCGTTCCCCGCGTACGCGATCGACGCCGAGACGCTCGCGCTCGGTGAACGCTGCCTCGCCGAAGCGGGTCCGATCCCGTCCCTGTCCCGCAAACTCACGGACCAACTGGACGACTTGTCCCGCGCGTTGCGCTCACGCGGGCGGTAGGGGGCCCGGGCCCTCCGGGGGGCGTCCGTCTGCGGCCCGGTGGGGGCGGGTCGCGCAGTTCCCCGCGCCCCTGGGGGTGGAGGGTGGAGCGCGTCCGGCTGCGGCGCGGTGGGGGTGAGCCGCGCAGTTCCTCGCGCCCCTGGGGGGTGGGGGGCTTGGAGCGTGTCCGGCTGCGGGCCGGTGGGGGTCGGCCGCGCAGTTCCCCGCGCCCCTGAAGGCGGGGCTGCGCCCCTGCCTTCAGCTTTTAGGGGCGCGGGGAACTGCGCGGCCAGCCCCCACCGGCCAGCCCCCACCGGCCCGCGCTTACCCACCGGCCGCACGCCCCCGGGCAAAGCCCACCACCACACTTTCGGGTACCGATCACCCAACTCCCTGCGCCCCGAGCGGAACGCGACAACGCTGAGAACCCCGTCCCGCGCCCCGGAGGCCCTCATGAGCGCACCCCTCGCCTCAGGCCCCCACGGCCCGGACAACCTGCGTCCCTTACTGGACACAGTGCTGGCCGCACTGAGGACGGGCGCCGCCACCCGCCCCGGCCCCCTCCCCGCCGGCGGCCCCCCGGCCGTGGCCGCCCGTCTGCGCGAAGCCCTCGGCGACCCCCTCCCCGAGTACGGCGACGACCGCGCACTCCACACCCTCGTGCACGCCTTCACCGCAGGCGCCGCGGACCCCGCCCACCCCCACTGCACGGCCCACCTCCACTGCCCGCCTCTCGCCGTCGCCACCGCCGCCGACCTCGCGGCCTCCGTCCTCAACCCCTCCCTCGATTCCTGGGACCAGGCTCCCGCGGCCTCCGAGCTGGAATCCCTCGTCACCCGCGCCCTCGCCGCCGAGGTCTATCCCCCCACCGGGCGGACCGCCGTCCCCGACGCCCTCGTCACCACCGGCGGCACCGAGTCCAACCAGCTCGCCCTCCTCCTCGCCCGCGAACAGCACCCCCAAGTGCGACTCGTCCAGGCGGAGAACGCCCACCACTCCCTCCACCGCGCCACCTGGCTCCTCGGCCTCCCCGAACCGGTCACCGTGCCCGCTCCCGCCGGCACCATGGACCCCGCCGCCCTGGACCAGGCCCTCACCGCACTCGGCGGCCCACCCGGCACCGTCCTCGTCGCGGCCACCGCCGGCACCACCGACGCCGGCCTCATCGACCCGCTCCCCGACATCGCCGGCATCTGCGAAACCCACGGCGCCCGCCTCCACGTCGACGCCGCCTACGGCGGAGGCCTCCTCCTCAGCGACCGCCACCGCCCCAGACTCGACGGCCTCAGCCGCGCTCACACCGTCACCCTCGACCTCCACAAACTCGGCTGGCAGCCCGTCGCCGCAGGCCTCCTCGCCGTCCGCGACCCCCACGACCTGCACGCACTGCGCCACCACGCCGACTACCTCAACGCCGACGACGACACCGAAGCCGGCCTCCCCGACCTCCTCGGCCGCTCCCTGCGCACCACCCGCCGCGCCGACATCCTCAAGATCGCCGTCACCCTCAGGACCCTCGGCCGCAGGGGGCTCGGCGCCCTCGTCGACCAGGTCTGCGCCCACGCCACCGCACTCGCCGACCTCATCGACGTACACCCGCACTTCGAGCTCTACGACCGGCCCACCATCAGCACCGTGCTGTTCCGCCCCGCCCAGGCCACCGACAGCACCGTCGCCGACGTACGCCGCACCCTGCTCACCCAAGGCCGCGCCGTCCTCGGCCGCGCCCGGCTCGACAACCGCCTCTGGCTCAAAGCGACCCTGCTCAACCCGCACACCGGACCCGGCGACCTCGCCGCGCTCCTGGAACTGGTGGAAGGACACACCGCCCGATGACGCCGCCCGCCACACCCCCCACGCACCCCGTGCACCACCAGCCCGAAGCCCCCCGCGACCTCGTCGGCATCGGCATCGGCCCCAGCAACCTCTCCCTCGCCGCCCTCGCCCACCCCCTCGCCGAACTCGACACCGTCTTCTACGAACAACACCCCACCTTCGACTGGCACCCCGGCCTCCTCCTCGAAGGCGCCACCCTGCAAGTCCCCTTCCTCGCCGACCTCGTGACCCTCGCCGACCCTGCCAGCCCCTGGACCTTCCTCAACTACCTCAAGACCCGCGAACGCCTCTTCCCCTTCTACTTCTCCGAGCGCTTCCACATCCACCGCGCCGAGTACGCCGCCTACTGCCGCTGGGTCAGCGACAGCCTCCCCGGACTCCACTTCGGCCACCAGGTCGACGCCGTCCGCTGGAACCCCGAACGCGACGTCTTCGAAGTCGACTTCACCCAACTCGACACCGACGGCGAAGCCGAAGCCCTCGGCCGCACCTACACCAAGAACATCGCCCTCGGTATCGGGACCGCCCCCCACATCCCCGAACCGATGCGCCCCCTCGCCGAAGCACCCGGCGTGCCCGTCATCCACGCCGCCGACTACCTCAAGCACCGCGAGAACTTCCTCGCCGCCGACCACATCACCGTCATCGGATCAGGGCAGTCCGGCGCCGAAGTCTTCCTCGACCTCCTCAGAAACCGCCCCGTCGGCCGCGAAAGAATCCACTGGCTCGCCCGCACCGAAGCCTTCGCGCCCATGGAGTACTCGAAACTCGGGCTCGAACACTTCACCCCCGACTACACGCGCTACTTCCACGCCCTGCCCGAACCCGTACGCGACCGGCTCGTCCCCGCCCAATGGCAGCTCCACAAAGGCATCGACGCCGACACCATCGCCGCCATCCACGACGAGCTCTACCGCCGCACCCTCGACGGCGGCTGGCCCGACACCGTCCTCACCCCCGGCGTCCACGTCCGCACCGCGGGACGCATCGCCACCACCAAGATCGAACTGCATCTGGAACACACCCAGCAGGCCGGCCGCTCCCGCATCACCACCGACGCCGTCGTCCTCGCCACCGGCTACCGAGAACGCCCCCTCGACCGCATCCTCGCCGGACTCGACCCCTACATGCGCCGCGACGCCTCCGCCCGCCCCAGGATCGACGACCGGCACCGCCTCGTCCTCGACCCCTCCGTCACCGGCTCCGTCTACGTCCAGAACGCCGAGACACACACCCACGGCGTCGGCGCCCCCGACCTCGGCCTCACCGCCTGGCGCGGCGCGAGCATCCTCAACTCCCTGACCGGCAAGGACCCCTACCCCCTGCCGAGCCGAACCGCCTTCACCACCTTCGGACTCGCCCCGCAGCCCCAGATCCCGTCCGCCAGGCGACCGAAGACCCTCACACCATTGGTGGCCGACTGAACATCAGCCGACCACCGGTGAGAAACACCCGCACAGAGCTCTACGCCGCTAGAAGACCGGCGTGCCCTCACGCGTCAGCTTCCAGTCCACCGACGCGAACTCCTTCGGGTCCAGCGAACCCTTCGCCGTCACCCACTCCGCGATCCGCGTACGGATCTCCGTCGACTCCGCCCACAGTTCCTTCGCCGACGCCACGTGCGGGAACGCACCCCCACCGTTCGCCCGGTAGTTGTTCACCGCGAACACGAACTGCTGCGCGTCGTCCAGCGCCGCACCGTTGAAGGAGAGGTTCTTGATCCGCGACCCCGCCGCCTGCGCGATGTCGATGTCGTACGACAGCCCCGACACGTAGTCGTAGTTGTAGTCCGGCCGGTTGCCCGCGTTCGTCAGCTTCTCCACGTCGACCACCGCACCGGCCGCCGTCCGCACGAAGTACTCCGCCGAGAACTCCAGGTACGCCCGCACCTGCGCACCCGTCAGCAGCTTCGCGACCAGCGTGTTGTCGTACACGTACAGACTCGACAGATCCCGGATCGTCACGTCCCCCGCCGGAATCTCCGACGTCCGCGAGAACGGCGACGCCTGCGACAGCACCGGCAACGACGCGTACTCCGTACCCGCCAGCGCCGCCTTGACCACGTCCTCCTGGACCTTCGTGATCAGGTCGATGATCGGCGCGTCCTTGTACCGCGCCTCCACCGTCGTCAACGTCTCCGTCGCCGTCCCGACCACCTGGTTGACGTACGCCACGACCACGTCGTGCTCGTCCTTCAGCAGCTTCGTGATCCTCGGGTCGTCCGCCACCGCGTTCGAGTTACGGACCGACGCGGCCACCGACTCGACCGACCAGCGGCCCTTCTCGAAAACCAGCTCGAAGTCGAACAGCGACAGCCGCTCCGCGTACGCCAGCGGCTCCGACAGCACGACCGTCTTCCCCGACTTCGTGTTCGTCACCTTCAGCTCGGGAATCTCCACATGCGCGTGCCCGACCAGAATCGCGTCGATCCCCGGCACCTGCTGCGCCACCAGAGCCGCCGAATTCTCCACGTACGGCAACTGGTCACCGTACGACGACGTGCCCGAGGAACCGGAGTGCGCGGACACGACCACCACGTCGGCACCCATCGACCGCAGCTTCGGCACCCACTTCGCCGCCTGCTCCTCAAGACCCGGGAACACCAGCTTCCCCTGGACATACGCCTTGTCCCAGATCGCGATACCCGGATTCGTCAGACCGAGAACCGCGACCTTGACCGGCGGAGCACCCTTCACATGGAACTTCTTCATGAAGTACGGAGGGAAAGCCGGCTTCAGCGTCTTCGCGTCCAGCGCATTCGCACCCAGCAGCGGGAAACGGCACTGCTGCTCGAACTTCCGCAGCGTCTCGATGCCGTAATTGAACTCGTGGTTCCCCAGCGCCACCGCGTCATAGCCGATCGCGTTCATCGCCTGCGCCATCGGGTGCACCGGACCGCCCTTGGCGGTGATCGGGTCGACCTTCGCGTAGTAGTACGTCAGCGGCGTGCCCTGGATCGTGTCACCCGCGTCCAGCAACAGCGTGTTCCCGCGGCCCTTCTCCTTGCGCACCGCGTTCACCAGCGTCGAGATACGCGCCAGACCCTGCGCGTTGCCCGCCGCGTCCTTGTACTCCGCGTCCTTGAAGTAGTCCCAGTTGAAGACATGACCGTGCAGATCCGTCGTGCCCATCACCGTCAGCGAGTACCGCTTCGGCTTCGGCTTCCCGTGCCCCGCCGCCACCGCGGCCTCGGCGCCCGGCGCCGCCGCCGCACCGGCCAGAGCGACCCCGGCCCCGGTCACAGCGGACTTCTTCAGGAACTTCCGACGGTTCAACGGCATGACGGGCTACTCCTCGGAGGAACGATCAACGACGCGCGTAGACATGGATACGGCTGACGATCAGAACTTCAACAACGCGCGTAGATTCTGACCCGACCACCCCACGCGGCAACACCCCCCGCAGGTTTCGATCTGATGACCGGCAGACACCGAGGCAGGCACCGCGACAGACGCCACGGCCGGCCCACCGGTGACAGAGTGGTACGCATGACCTCCGCACCCGAGCAACCAGGGCACCCCGGTCCCGCCACCCCCTACGGAACCCCCGCCGCCCCCCGCATCGCCGTCCGCGGTGAAGCCCACCTCGAAGTCGACCCCGAGATCGCCCGCATCGGCATCACCGTCAGCGCCCGCGGCACCGACCGCGCCGACGCCCTGAACGACCTCACCCGCCGCAACGCCGCCGCCCTCGACCTCATCAAGACCTACGGCGACTCCGTCGAAAAACTCGAAACCGGCGCCTTCTCGATCACCCCCGAACTCACCAGGCACGGCCGCGGCGAACGCATCCGCGCCTACCACGGACGCGTCCACATCACCGCCGAACTCACCGACTTCACCGCCCTCGGCGAACTCACCACCCGCCTCGCCGACCTCGACCTCACCGGCATCGACGGCCCCTGGTGGGCCCTGCGCCCCGACTCACCCGCCCACCGACAGGCCCGGCAGCAAGCGGTACGCGAAGCGGTCCAACGAGCCCGCGAATACGCCGAAGCCCTCGGCACCACCCTCGCCGCGCTCGTCGAACTCGCCGACATCGAAGCCGAGAACGTGCAGCCCTACGGGATGGCGGCACCCCAGTTCGCCATGCGCTCCAAAGGCTTCGACGCCGGCGCCCCCGAACAGGCCCCCGCCCTCGATCTCGAACCCGAACGGCAACACGTGTACGCACAGGTCAACGCCCGTTTCACCATGTCACCACCCGTGCTCTGAAAGCCCTCCGAAGAACTCCTGAAATGCTCATCGGAGCGCCCCCGCGCACAATCCAACCGTTGTCAATATCCCTTCACGCAAAGGTTGTTGAGTAGTCATGCAGCGCCAATTCCCTACCCGCTGGTAAGCCCTAGGCTCACACCATGCGCCGAGCAAAGATCGTCTGTACATTGGGCCCCGCCACCGACTCCTACGATCAGATCAAAGCACTGGTCGAAGCCGGAATGGACGTAGCCCGCTTCAACCTCAGCCACGGCGGTTACGCCGACCACGAGGAGCGTTACCAGCACGTACGCAAGGCCTCCGACGAGACCGGCCGCAGCGTCGGAATCCTCGCCGACCTCCAGGGCCCGAAGATCCGACTCGGCCGCTTCACCGAAGGCCCCGTACTCCTCGAACGCGGCGACTCCTTCACCATCACCGTCGAAGAGGGCGCCCAGGGCGACCGCCAGACCTGCGGGACCACGTACGCCGGACTCGCCGCCGATGTCACCACCGGTGAACGCATCCTCGTCGACGACGGAAAGGTCTGCCTCGAAGTCACCTCCGTCGACGGACCCCGCGTCCACACCACTGTCGTCGAAGGCGGCATGGTCTCCGACAACAAGGGCCTCAACCTCCCCGGCGTCGCCGTCTCCGTCCCCGCCCTCTCCGACAAGGACGAGAACGACCTCCGCTGGGCGCTGCGCACCGGCTGTGACGTCATCGCCCTCTCCTTCGTCCGCAGCGGACGCGACATCGAGGACGTCCACCGGATCATGGACGAGGAGGGCCGCCGCCTCCCGGTGATCGCCAAGGTCGAGAAGCCGCAGGCCGTCGACAACATCGAGGACATCGTCGCCGCCTTCGACGGCATCATGGTCGCCCGGGGCGACCTCGGCGTCGAGATGCCCCTGGAGCAGGTCCCGATCGTCCAGAAGCGCGCGATCAAACTGGCCAAGCGCAACGCCAAGCCGGTCATCGTCGCCACGCAGATGCTCGACTCGATGATCGAGAACTCCCGCCCCACCAGGGCCGAGGCGTCGGACGTGGCCAACGCCGTCATCGACGGCACGGACGCGGTGATGCTGTCCGGCGAGACCAGCGTCGGCAAGTACCCCGTCGAGACGGTCGCCACGATGGCCCGGATCGTGGAGGCGGCGGAGGAGGACATCCTGGCGAAGGGGCTGCCGCCGCTGACCGACCGGAACAAGCCCCGCACTCAGGGCGGCGCGGTCGCGCGGGCCGCCGCCGAGATGGGTGACTTCCTGGGCGCGAAGTTCCTGGTCGCCTTCACCCAGTCCGGCGACACGGTCCGCCGCCTGTCCCGCTACCGCTCGCCGATCCCGCTCCTGGCCTTCACCCCGGACGAGGCGACGCGCTCACAGCTGAACCTCACGTGGGGTGTCGAGACCTTGCTCGGCCCGCACGTCGACTCGACGGACGCGATGGTCGACCAGGTCGACGAACTCCTCCTGAAGCACGGCCGCTGCCAGAAGGGCGACATCGTCGTCATCACGGCGGGCTCACCCCCCGGCGTCTCCGGCTCGACGAACCTGGTCCGAGTCCACCACATCGGAGAGGACGACAGCCCGAAGTAGGGGGCGGGGTTCAGTACTTGGGCCCTACGTGGATGTCCATGAGGGCGACGGAGGCGCGGCGGGCGACGGAGACGTTGCGCCAGTTCGCCTGCCTCCATTCGACACCGACTCTGTCGAGCGTATTCGTGAAGAGCCGCATGATGTCGCTCGACGAGTTGGTGAAGAAATACCGGGGATATTCGTAGAGTCTGGTCTCGCCTTTCACCAGGCGGGTGGTCCAGTTGGTGATACGGCACCCGTCGGAGTGGATGAGTCCCCGGACGAACTCCCACGGGTGGGCATCGACCGTCTCCTGCTGCCATGGCTCCAGGGCGATGGTGCGCTCATGTTTCTTGCCCGGGCCGTGCTGCGGGAAGAAGCAGGGCCAGTGCTTGCTGGCGGCGGTGACCGCCACGCAGCCGTCCTTCTTCACGCGGAGCACGCTGTTGTCCGGGCGCGCGGAGCGGATCGCGGCCTCGCAGGCGTCGATGAGGCCCGGCCAGGCGTTGTCACACACGATGCGGAGGTAGTACACGCCTTTGCGGTGGGCGCTGACGCAGCCGTCGCCGAGATAGAGGCCGAGGAGATATGCGTACGCCCGCGGATTCTCGGGCGGCTCTGGTGCACCCTGACAGCGGGGACACGGCTTCGGCCTGAGCGCCCGCTTGCGTGTGCTCATGTCGTACATGTGGACACTCTGTGAGCGGTGACCGAACGACACGCAGCAAATAGCGGATGTTCACGAGAACGAGAACATCCGCTATTTTGTGGTGACCTTGGAAACCAAGGAAAAGTGCCCCGAGTCGGATTCGAACCGACGCTGGGTGGGTTTTGAATCCACTGCCTCTACCGCTGGGCTACCGGGGCGCCCTTCGAAACGAAGGTAAGCGGTCTCCCGCCGTGACACCACCATACCGTAGCTAGGTAGGCTCTTGTCAGCTGTACCTGCCCCATAAAGAGGAGCCCCCGTGACCGCCCCCGAGTCGCCCCAGCCCGTAGACGCGCCCGACGACGACAAGTCGCACGTGCCTCCGCTGACGACCCGTGTCGTCATCGCCGAGGACGAGGCGCTGATCCGTCTCGACCTCAAGGAGATGCTCGAAGAAGAGGGGTACTCGGTCGTCGGCGAGGCCGGTGACGGCGAGGAAGCCGTCGAGCTCGCCCGGGAGCACCGCCCTGACCTGGTCATTCTCGATGTGAAGATGCCCAAGCTCGACGGCATCTCGGCGGCCGAGAAGATCGCGGAGGAATCCATCGCCCCCGTGCTGATGCTGACCGCGTTCTCGCAGCGCGACCTCGTCGAGCGCGCGAGGGACGCCGGCGCGATGGCGTACCTCGTGAAGCCGTTCAGCAAGAGTGACGTCGTTCCGGCCATCGAGATGGCCGTCTCACGGTTCACGGAGCTGAAGGCGCTGGAGAAGGAGATCGAGGACCTCACCCAGCGCCTGGAGACGCGGAAGCTGGTGGACCGCGCGAAGTCGGTGCTGCAGACGGAGTACGGCCTGACCGAGCCGGCGGCGTTCCGGTGGATCCAGAAGACGTCGATGGACCGTCGTATGTCGATGCAGCAGGTCGCCGAGGCGGTCATTCTGGACGCCGACGAGAAGAAGGCCGACAAGAAGGCCTCCAAGGGCTGACCGGCGAGCGTTCTTCCACGGCCCCGTACGGCTGAGGCCCGCACCCCGGATTCACGGGTGCGGGCCTCAGCCGTACGGCAGGCGGGAACCTCAGTCCTCGCCGAGGTACGCCTTGCGGACGGACTCGTCGGTGAGGAGGTCGCGCCCGGTGCCGGAGAGCACGATGGAGCCGACTTCCATGACGTGTCCGTGATCGGCGAGGGAGAGCGCCGCCTGGGCGTTCTGCTCGACGAGGAGGATCGTCGTGCCCTGGGACTTCAGCTCCGCGATGGTCGCCATGATCTTCTGCATCATGATCGGCGAGAGGCCCATGGAGGGCTCGTCGAGCATGAGCAGTTTCGGCTGGGACATCAGGGCGCGGCCCATGGCGAGCATCTGCTGCTCACCGCCGGAGAGGGTGCCCGCGGCCTGCTTGCGGCGTTCTCCGAGGATGGCGAAGAGGTCGTACGCGCGCTGGATGTCCTTTTCGATGCCTGCCTTGTCGTTGCGCAGGAAGGCGCCGAGGCGGAGGTTGTCCTCGATCGTCATGCGGGGGAAGATGTGCCGCCCCTCGGGGGAGTGCGCGAGTCCGAGGGAGACGATCTGGTGGGCAGGCGTCTTCTTGAGCGACTTGCCCTGGAACTTGATCTGGCCGCCGATGGGCTTGAGGAGGCCGGAGAGGGTGCGCAGGGTGGTCGTCTTTCCGGCGCCGTTGGTGCCGATGAGGGTGACGACCTGGCCGGCGTCGACCTTGAAGGAGATGCCCTTGACGGCTTCGATCTTGCCGTAGGCGACCCGGAGGTCTTCGACTTCGAGGAGTGCGGTCATCGGTCGGTCTCCTTGCGGGGCGCGGCGTCGGCCTGTGCTTCGGCCGCTTCGACCTCCGCGACTTCGGCTTGGCCGGGTGCGTCTTCGTAGGGTTCGCCGAGGTAGGCGGCGACGACGCGTTCGTCTCCCTGGACGGTGGCGCTGTCGCCTTCGACGAGTTTTTCGCCTTGGACGAGGACGGCGACGCGGTCGCAGAGGTTGAAGATGAAGCGCATGTCGTGCTCGATGACGAGGACGGCGATGCCCATGTCGCGGATCGCGAAGACGAGTTCCTCGGTGGCGCGGGTTTCCTGGGGGTTCATTCCGGCGGTGGGCTCGTCGAGGAGCAGGAGGCCGGGTTCGCTGGCGAGGGCGCGGGCGATTTCGAGCTTGCGCTGTTCGCCGTAGGGGAGGTTCCTGGCGAGGTGGTCCCGCTTGGCGGCGAGGCCGATGAACTCCAGGAGTTCCATGGCGCGTTCTTCGGAGGCCTTTTCGGCCTTCTTGAAGCCGGGGCCGCGCAGGAGCGCGGACCAGAGGCCTTCCTTGGTGCGGGTGTGGCGGCCGACGAGGACGTTTTCCAGGACGGTCATGTTGGCGAAGAGCCGGATGTTCTGGAAGGTGCGGGCGACGCCGGCGGCGGTGACCTTGAAGGACTGGGAGGGGAGGACCTTGCCTTTGTAGCGGACCTCGCCCTCGGTGGGGATGTAGAGGCCGGTGAGGCAGTTGAAGAAGGTCGTCTTGCCGGCGCCGTTGGGGCCGATGAGTCCGACGATCTCTCCGCTGTTGACGGTGAGGTCGACGTTCTTCACGGCGGTGAGGCCGCCGAAGCGCATGGTGACGCCTCGTGCGTCGAGGACGGTTTCGCCGGGGGCGTTGGCGCCCGGGGCGGTGTCCTTGGTGGTGGTGTCGGTTGTCATCGTGGTCAGGCCCCTGCCTTGCTGAGGACTGTGGGCGCTTCCGCTTCCTCGTGGAATTCGAGCTGGCGCCGCCGGTTGGGGATGAGGCCTTCCGGTCGGAAGCGCATCAGCAGGACGAGCGCGAGGCCGAAGGCGAGGAGCTGGTAGTCGCCGAGGAACTGGAGCTTGGCGGGGATGAGGTAGAGCAGTGCGGCGCCGACGAGGGGGCCGCTGATGGTGCCCATGCCGCCGAGGACGACCGCTGCGAGCAGGAAGGCCGAGTTGGGCGGGACGACGTGGGCGAACTGGTACTGCTCGGGTGTCACGGTGTAGGTGACGTGTGCCTGTACGGATCCGGCGAGGCCGGCGAGTGCGGCGCCGAGGGCGAAGGCGATGAGCTTGACGCGGAAGCCGTTGATGCCCATGGCGAGCGCGGCGGTCTCGTCCTCGCGGATGGCGACCCAGGCGCGTCCGATGCGGGAGTCTCCGCTGCGGCGGAAGACGATCACGACGATGAGCGTGATGAGGAGCATCAGGAAGAAGTAGTTGGCGAACCGCGCGATGGTGAAGCCGGCGATGGTGTGTTCCTGGCCGAAGTCGAAGCCGAGGATGTTGAGGTTCGGGATCGACGAGATGCCGTTGGAGCCGTTGGTGATGTCGGGTCCGCTGGTGCCGTCCATGTTGAGGACGCCGATGCGGAAGATCTCACCGAAGCCGAGGGTGACGATGGCGAGGTAGTCGCCGCGCAGTCGCAGGGTGGGGGCGCCGATGAGGACGCCGAAGACCATGGCGACGGCCGCGCCGAGGAGGGCGGCGGCCCAGAACGGCAGGTGGATGTCGAAGGGTGAGGAGGGGGAGCCGGAGACCATGGCCGCGGTGTAGGCGCCGACGCCGAGGAAGGCGACGTATCCGAGGTCGAGGAGTCCGGCGAGGCCGACGACGATGTTGAGGCCGAGGGCGACGGTGGCGAAGATCAGGATGTAGACGCCGATGGTCGCGTACTGGTCGTCGGACTGGGTGAAGGGGAATGCGGCGGCGGCGACGAACGCGCCGAGCATGGTGATGTTGCGGTGCTTGGCGGTGAGGGAGGAGACGCGGTTGACGAGTCCCGCCTTGGCCGCCGCGGCGAAGCCGAAGCCCGCGGTGATCAGGAAGCCCACGAACTGTTCGTCGTACTCGGTGCCGATGCCGTAGGTGAAGACGATCAGGCCGAGGCTGAGCGCGGCGATGATGATCAGGATCTCGGCGTACGCGGGGAGCTTGTGGGCCGGGGCCTTGGTGGTGCCGGAGGCGAAGGCGGCCTTGACGACGGTGCGGTTGTGGCGCGCCTTGTGGCGGAACTGCTCCCAGGCGGTGTCTTCGGGGTCGAAGGGGTCGGGCGCCGGGTGCTCGAAGGGCAGGGAGAGCGCGCCGAGGAGGGCCGCGAGGGTGGCCACGGCCGCGACCCAGCCGCCGGGTTCGAGGTTGGCG
Organism: Streptomyces sp. NPDC127119; assembly: GCF_042677425.1. Lineage (NCBI taxonomy): Bacteria > Bacillati > Actinomycetota > Actinomycetes > Kitasatosporales > Streptomycetaceae > Streptomyces > Streptomyces sp. NPDC127119. Next base: position 62,161 of record NZ_JBHXTO010000005.1, read on the forward strand.
AGGCCGCCGAGTTCGGAGCTGATCGCGAGGATCGTGTACCAGGCGGTGGCGAACGCGGCGAGTGAGGCGAGCTTGATGGCGCTGTCGGCGCCGGCGGGTGTCAGCCAGCGCAGGCCCTTGACGCCGTAGGAGGCGAGGGCGAAGAGCGTGGTGAGGACGCCGCCGATGAGGACGAGGACCTGCAGGCCGCCGGGGTAGCCGTAGACGGTGAGGTCGCCGGGGAAGGCGGAGGTCCAGGTCCAGGCGAGGAACGTGGAGATGATGGTGAGGACGCCGCCGCCGGTGGCGAGGGCGCGTCCGATGTGGGGCGGGATGCCGATGAGGCCGCTGGTGTTGCCGACGGGTCCCTCGGCGGGTGCCTCGGGCGTCTCGGGCGTGTTGGTCTCTGTGGTCATCGGTGTCACGCCCTGTCCGCGACGCGCTCGCCGAGCAGGCCCTGTGGCCTGAAGAGGAGCACGAGGATGAGGAGTACGAAGGCCCAGACGTTGGCCCAGGACTGGCCGCCGAGCTGTTCCATGCCGGGGACGTCGGCGATGTAGGCGGTGGCGAGGGTCTCGGCGAGGCCGAGGACGAGGCCGCCGATCATGGCTCCGTAGATGTTGCCGATGCCGCCGAGGACGGCCGCGGTGAAGGCCTTGAGGCCGAGGATGAAGCCCATGCGGAACTGGACCTGGCCGTACTTGAGGCCGTAGGCGACGGCTCCGACGGCGGCGAACACGGCGCCGAGGGCGAAGGCGACCACGATGATGCGGTCGGTGTTGATGCCCATGAGCTTGGCGGTGTCCGGGTCCTGCGCGGTGGCCTGCATGCCGCGGCCGGTGCGGGTCTTCATCACGAAGAAGGCGAGGATCGCCATGCTGATGGGTGCCGCGATGAGCAGGAAGATGTCACCGGTCTGGATGGTGACGTCACCGATCTTGAAGGGGCCGCCCTCGATCTCGGGGAAGTTGATGGACTGCTTCGCGTCCGGGTACCACGCCCACACGGCCTGCTGGAGTGCGAGGGAGAGGCCGATGGCGGTGATGAGGGGGGCGAGGCGTGGCGCGGTGCGCAGCGGCCGGTAGGCGAACCGTTCCGCTCCCACGGCGACGGTGGTCGCGGCGATGACGGCTCCGAGGAGCATCAGGGGCAGTGCGATCCACATGGTGGTGCCGTCGGGCAGTACGTACAGGTAGACCGTGAGTGCGCCGAAGCCTCCGATCATGAAGATCTCGCCGTGGGCGAAGTTGATGAGCTGGACGATGCCATAGACCATCGTGTAGCCGATGGCGACCAGCCCGTACATGGATCCCAGTAGCAGGCCGTTGACCAGCTGCTGCGGCAGTTCGTTCACCGCATGTCCTCCGAGACGTTCGGATAGTCGAGGGGTGTGACCGGATGTGAGTCCGCGCGGGGCGCTTGTACTGCGGCGCCCCGCGCGGCTCAGGTGGTGGTGCGGGTGTGGATCAGCCGGTGTAGGTGCCGGACTTGATGGCCTTCCAGTCGCCGCCCTCGACGGAGTAGACGGTGAGCTGCTTGTTGGTGGTGTCGCCGTATTCGTCGAAGGAGACCTTGCCGGTCACCCCGTCGAACGAGACGTTCTGCACGGCCTCGGTGATCTTGGCACGGGCGTCGTCCGGGAGCTTGCCGTCGTTGTCCTCGACGACCTTCTTCACGGCCTCGATGATCGCCCAGCCGGAGTCGTAGGAGTAGCCGCCGTAGGCCTCGAAGGCCTCCTTGTAGCCGGCCGCCTTGTAGTTGGCGACGAACTCCTTGGCGGAGGGCAGCTCCTCGACGGGCGCGCCGACCGAGGTGGCGAGGTCGCCCTTGCCGCCGGCGCCGGCGAGCTTGATGAAGTCGGCGCTGTAGATGCCGTCACCGCCGACGAGCGGGATCTTGACGCCCGCGGCCTTGATCTGCTTGCTGAGCGGGCCGGCCTGCGGGTACTCGCCGCCGTAGTAGACGACGTCGGCGCCGGAGCTCTTCACCTGGGTGACGACGGCGGAGAAGTCCTTGGTGTCGGGGTCGATGTGCTGGGTTCCGACGACCTTGCCGCCGAGCTTCTTGAACTCGTCGGTGAAGGTGGCGGCCAGGCCGGCGCCGTAGGTCTTCTTGTCGTCGATGACATAGACCTTCTTCTTCTTCGCGTCGTTGTAGACGTACTGCGCGGCGAACGGGCCCTGGATGGCGTCCGTGGTCGCGGTGCGGAAGTACGACTTGTACGTGCGAACCTTCTTGGTCTGCCAGTCCGTGCCCTGGGTGAGGGTCGGGCCCGTGTTGGCGGGCGAGATCTCGACGAGCTTGGCGTCGTCGAAGACCTTCTGCATGGACTCGGCGACCGAGGAGTTCAGCGGGCCGACGACGCCGACGACGTCCTTGTCGGCGACGAACTTGACGGCGTTCTGCTGGCCCGAGGAGGGCTGCGCCTGGTCGTCGAGGGCTTCGACCTTGAAGGTGACGCCTTCGACGGTCTTCTCCTTGTTGGCCGTCTTGGCGGCGAGGTCCACGGAGTTCTTGATTCCGAGGCCCAGGGCGGAGAGGTCACCCGTCAGCGGGGCGTCGACACCGATGACGACGGTTTTGTTGCCGCTGCCGGAGTCCGAGCCGCCGTCGTCGTCGCGAGAGCCACAGGCGGTGAGGGTGAGTGCTCCCGCCGCCAGCGCGGCGGTGATGGCGATGAGCGAACGTTGACGCACGATCAGCAGTCCTTTCCCTGGCACGGCCGTTCCTCGTGGAACGGGCCGAGTCGAGCGCTGGGCCGAAAATTCTTCGAATCCGATGGCGCGGTGACTGGCCGTGACTCTAAGCGGGTGGAGGGAACGTGGAGGAGAGTCTGAAGAAGGATGTGACGCTCTTGTTATGACACGAGGTAATGCAGAGCGGTACTCGCTGGGTGGATGGGCGGAATTACAGCCGATTCGTCCGGTCCACATTGTGAGAACCCGCAGATCGTGCGGCGGTCATTTCAGCAGCGTTCTAGCGTTTTGCTAGTGACGGCCGGTCGTTGCTGCAGGCTACTTGCAGGGCGTCGGACAGGTCGTGTGCATACCGCTCACCCAGGATGTAGCTGTGGTCTTCTATTGCGCGCGTATTACGCAGAGTTACGTCCAGGAAAGGAAGTCCGGCGTTCCTCGGCGTATTCGCGCATTCCGTGACATTCATAGTGACAATGATCTTGTGGCCGAAACCCGTCCTCGTGCGGAAGGGTGGTTTGGGCACCGATGTCAGATTGAGCCCGGCGTAGGGCTGGGAGATCTCCTCGACGGTGACGGTGGGGCCGGACAGCGCGGTGACCCGTACCGCGAAGGTGAAACTGCCCTCGGGAGCGTTCGCCGGTGAGCCCTCCTGGCCCAGGTAGTCGATCTCGACGACCTGGGACGGGTACGGGCCGACGGCGGGCGGCGGTGGCTGCGGCCGGGTCGCGTAGAGGTAGCCGCCGCCCGCGAGGAGGACGGCGGTCGCCGCGGACGCGAGCACGGCACGGCGGTGCCGGGCGTAGTAGAGAGCCGCCGGGTGCCCCTGGGGCTGCTCGTGGCCGGTCGGCGGGGGAGGCCCGAGGTCGTCCCACGCGCGTGTTCCCTCGCCCGGTTCGACCGGGCCGACGCCACTCAACTCCAGGGCCCTTCCGTCGGGTTGCCGTTGCGGTACCGCTTCTCGCAGCGCTCACGGGCGGTGCGGTCGATCAGTTCTCCTGCCGCCTGTGCGCCCTCGCGCCTCTTCTCGGCCCTGGCGGCGTCCACGACGTCCATCAGGATCTCGTACTGCCCGTCGGACAGGCCCATGGACTGGTAGTCGCCGTAGGTGTCGTCGTCCAGGATCTTGCGCGACCAGTGCGCGACGAGGCGCGCGCACAGGTCCTCGGGCGGGGTCGCCGGGGGTGACGACCGCGTGCCGGGGGCCGTGCGCGTGCCCTCCGGTGCGCCGGTCGTGCCGCTCTGCGTGCCGGACCCGCCGCACCCGGTCGCGCCGGCGGTCAGGGCGCCGGTCAGGAGCGCCAGTCCGAGCACCGGCCCCCGCCAGGGGGGCCCGCCCGTTCCCATGCCCTGACGCTAGGCCGCCGGGTGCCCGGGATCAACGCCCCCGCCGGACAACGCTTTTCGGACGGGTCCGGCCGGCGGCTCAGCCGGTGGCGCCGACCCGCTCCGCGTCGCTCGGCCGCACATCGCGCAGCAGGCAGGTAAGCCGGGCGCTGCACACCCGCCTGCCGTCCTCGTCGCTGATCACGATCTCGTACGTGGCTGTCGAGCGGCCGCGGTGCAGGGGGGTGGCCACGGCGGTCACGAGGCCGGACGTGGCGCCCCGGTGGTGGGTGCAGTTCAGGTCGACGCCGACGGCGATCTTGGAGCTGCCGCCGTGCAGCATGGCGCCGACCGAGCCGAGCGTCTCGGCGAGCACGGCGGAGGCGCCGCCGTGCAGGAGTCCGTAGGGCTGGGTGTTGCCCTCGACCGGCATGGTGCCCACGACGCGGTCCGCGGAGGCCTCGACGATCTGGACGCCCATACGGGCGCCGAGGTGTCCGGCGGAGAACATGGCGACCAGGTCCACGCCGAGTGCCGAGTACTCGTCGATGACCTCTTGCGGGAACTTCACGTGGTGCTGCTCGCCCATGGGTCCGTATTCCTTACGTCGTCGGTCGTGCGGCCGGAGCCCGTGTCCGGAACCTGCGTCTAAGCGAACGCTCAGTTGGTTGTCGATTGTTCCAGACGGACGACGACGGACTTGCTGGCGGGCGTGTTGCTGGTGTCGGCGGTGGCGTCCAGCGGCACCAGGACGTTCGTCTCCGGGTAGTAGGCGGCCGCGCAGCCGCGGGCCGTCGGGTAGTGCACGATCCGGAAGCCGGCCGCGCGACGCTCCACCCCGTCCTTCCACTCGCTGACCAGATCGGTGTACGAACCGTCGGCGAGACCCAGTTCGCGGGCGTCCTCGGGGTTCACCAGGACGACCCGGCGGCCGTTCTTGATGCCCCGGTAGCGGTCGTCGAGGCCGTAGATCGTGGTGTTGTACTGGTCGTGCGAGCGCAGGGTCTGCAGGAGCAGGCGGCCCTCGGGGAGCTTCGGGTACTCGACGGGCGCGGCCGTGAAGTTGGCCTTGCCGGTGGCGGTCGGGAAGCGGCGCTCGTCGCGCGGGGCGTGCGGGAGGGCGAAGCCCGCCGGATCGGCGACCCGGTCGTTGAAGTCGTCGAAGCCCGGCACCACGCGCGCGATGCGGTCGCGGACGGTCGCGTAGTCCTTCTCGAACTCCTCCCAGGGGGTGCGGGAGTCCTCGCCGAGGACCCGGCGTGCGAGCCGGCACACGATGGCGGGCTCGGACAGCAGCTGCGCGCTCGCGGGGTCCAGACGGCCGCGGGAGGCGTGCACCATGCCCATGGAGTCCTCCACGGTCACGAACTGCTCGCCGCCGCCCTGGAGATCGCGCTCGGTGCGGCCGAGGGTGGGCAGGATCAGGGCACGCGCGCCCGTGACGGCGTGCGAGCGGTTGAGCTTCGTCGACACGTGCACGGTGAGGCGGGCGCGGCGCATGGCCGCCTCGGTGACCTCGGTGTCGGGGGACGCCGACACGAAGTTGCCGCCCATCGCGAAGAAGACCTTCGCCTTGTCGTCGCGCATCGCGCGGATGGCGCGTACGACGTCGTAGCCGTGGCCGCGCGGCGGGGCGAAGCCGAACTCCTTCTCCAGGGCGTCCAGGAAGGCGGGCGCGGGGCGCTCGAAGATGCCCATCGTGCGGTCGCCCTGCACGTTCGAGTGGCCGCGCACCGGGCACACGCCCGCGCCCGGCCGGCCGATGTTGCCGCGCAGCAGCAGGAAGTTGACGACCTCGCGGATCGTCGGCACGGAGTGCTTGTGCTGGGTGAGGCCCATCGCCCAGCACACGATGGTGCGCTTCGAGGCGAGGACCATGGACAGCGCCTCGTCGATCTGCGCGCGCGTGAGGCCCGTCGCCGTGAGCGTCTCGTCCCAGTCGGCGGCACGGGCGGCCTCGGCGAACTCCTCGTAGCCGTGGGTGTGTTCGCCGACGAACTCCTCGTCGACGGCTCCCTCCGTCTCCAGGATCAGTTTGTTCAGGAGGCGGAAGAGGGCCTGGTCGCCGCCGATGCGGATCTGCAGGAACAGGTCGGTGAGGGCCGCGCCCTTGAACATGCCCTGGGGGGTCTGCGGGTTCTTGAAGCGCTCCATGCCCGCCTCGGGCAGCGGGTTCACCGTGATGATCCGCGCGCCGTTCGATTTCGCCTTCTCCAGGGCGGAGAGCATGCGCGGGTGGTTGGTGCCCGGGTTCTGTCCGGCCACGATGATCAGATCCGCCTGGTAGAGGTCCTCCAGGAGGACGCTGCCCTTGCCGATGCCGATGGTCTCGTTCAGAGCCGAGCCGGACGACTCGTGGCACATGTTCGAACAGTCGGGGAGGTTGTTCGTCCCGTACTCGCGAGCGAACAGCTGGTAGAGGAACGCCGCCTCGTTGCTGGTGCGGCCAGAGGTGTAGAACAGCGCCTCGTCCGGGGAGCCGAGGCCGGTGAGCTCCTCGGCGATGATGTCGAAGGCGCGCTCCCACGGCACCGCCTCGTAGCGGTCGGCGCCCTCCGCGAGATACATGGGGTGCGTGAGGCGGCCCTGCTGGCCCAGCCAGTAGCCGCTGCGGGTCGCGAGGTCGGCGACCGGGTGCGCGGCGAAGAAGTCCGGGGTCACGCGGCGCAGGGTGGCCTCCTCCGCGACCGCCTTCGCGCCGTTCTCGCAGAACTCCGCCGTGTGCCGGTGCTCCGGCTCGGGCCAGGCGCAGCCCGGGCAGTCGAAGCCGTCCTTCTGATTGACCCGCAGCAGCGTCAGCGCCGTGCGCTTCACACCCATCTGCTGCTGGGCGATGCGCAGGGAATGTCCGACGGCCGGCAGTCCGGCCGCAGCATGCTTCGGTTCCGCGACCTGCGGTGCGTCCTGAACCGGATCACTCTGGGGCGGCTTGCCGGCCATGTCGGCCTCCTCTTCGAGCACATGTGTGAGGTACGTCTCCGATCCTCGCACGTGGTACCGACACGGATCCTGGCCCGGTCCGGAGAACGGGGGAGGAGGGCGGGGGGAAGGGCGGGGGAACCGGGGAGAACCGGCACGCGGACACCATCGTGGGCGGCGGGGCGGGACCGGCTGTCAGTGGGGCGTGGCAGGATCGGGGGTGTGGCAGAGACAGCATCGAAGAAGACCGAGAAGACCTCCGGCGGGGGACGCCCGCGGCTGATGCTCATGGATGGGCATTCGCTGGCGTACCGCGCGTTCTTCGCGCTGCCCGCGGAGAATTTCACGACGGCGACGGGCCAGCCGACGAACGCGATCTACGGCTTCGCGTCGATGCTCGCCAACACGCTGCGCGACGAGTCGCCCACGCACTTCGCGGTGGCGTTCGACGTGTCGCGCAAGACGTGGCGCTCCGAGGAGTTCACGGAGTACAAGGCGAACAGGTCGAAGACCCCGGACGAGTTCAAGGGCCAGGTCGAGCTGATCGGCGAGGTCCTGGACGCGATGAACGCCGAGCGGTTCGCCGTCGACGGCTTCGAGGCGGACGACATCATCGCCACGCTCGCCACGCAGGCCGAGGCCGAGGGCTTCGACGTGCTGATCGTCACCGGCGACCGCGACTCCTTCCAGCTGGTCTCCGAGCACACCACCGTGCTCTACCCGACCAAGGGCGTCTCCGAGCTGACCCGGTTCACCCCGGAGAAGGTCTTCGAGAAGTACGGGCTGACGCCGGCCCAGTACCCCGACTTCGCGGCCCTGCGCGGCGACCCGTCCGACAACCTGCCGGGCATCCCCGGCGTCGGTGAGAAGACCGCCGCGAAGTGGATCAACCAGTTCGGTTCGTTCGCGGAGCTGGTCGAGCGCGCCGAGGAGGTCAAGGGCAAGGCCGGGCAGAACTTCCGCGACCACCTGGACGCGGTCAAGCTCAACCGCCGCCTCACCGAGATGGTGCGTGACGTCGAGCTGCCGAAGACGGTGCCCGACCTGGAGCGCGCCGCGTACGACCGCACGGCCCTCGCGATGGTCCTGGACACCCTGGAGATCCGTAACCCCTCGCTGCGCGAGCGGCTGCTGGCCGTCGACCCCGGGGCGGAGGAGACCGAGGACGCGGCTCCGGTCGCCGCGGGCGTGGCGGTGGACGGCACGGTCCTCGACGCCGGCGAGCTGGGCCCCTGGCTCACCGGGCACGGCACGACGGTCCTCGGCATCGCCACGGTCGACACCTGGGCGCTCGGCACGGGATCGGTCGCCGAGGTCGCCCTCGCCGCGGCCGACGGGGCGGCGGCCTGGTTCGACCCGTCGCAGCTCGACGAGAGCGACGAGAACGCGTTCGCGCGCTGGATCTCCGACGCCGGCAGCCCCAAGGTGCTGCACAACGCCAAGGCCGTCATGCGGGTCTTCGCCGAGCACGGCTGGAGCGTCGCGGGCATCTCCATGGACACCGCCCTCGCCGCCTACCTCGTCAAGCCGGGCCGGCGCTCCTTCGACCTGGACGCGCTGTCCCTGGAGTACCTCGGCCGGGAGCTGGCGCCCGCCGCCACCGCCGACGGACAGCTCGCCTTCGGCGCCGACGAGGGCGCCGAGGCCGACGCGCTGATGGTGCAGGCCCGCGCCGTCCTCGACCTGGGCGAAGCCTTCGGGGAGCGACTGAAGGAGGTCGGCGCGGCCGATCTGCTCCAGGACATGGAACTGCCCACCTCCGAACTGCTCGCCCGCCTGGAGCGGCACGGCATCGCGGCGGACAGGGCCCACCTGGAAGCCATGGAGCAGATGTTCGCGGGCGCGGTCCAGCAGGCCGTGAAGGAGGCGCACGCGGCGGTCGGGCACGAGTTCAACCTCGGCTCGCCCAAGCAGCTCCAGGAAGTCCTCTTCGGCGAACTGGGCCTGCCCAAGACGAAGAAGACGAAGACCGGCTACACGACGGACGCCGACGCGCTCGCCTGGCTCGCCGCCCAGACCGACCACGAACTGCCCGTCATCATGCTCCGCCACCGCGAGCAGGCGAAGCTCCGGGTCACCGTCGAGGGCCTGATCAAGACGATCGCCGCGGACGGCCGCATCCACACCACCTTCCACCAGACGGTCGCCGCGACGGGCCGCCTCTCGTCGCAGGACCCGAACCTGCAGAACATCCCGGTCCGCACCGAGGAGGGCCGCGCGATCCGCCGCGGCTTCGTGGTCGGCGAGGGCTTCGAGTCCCTCATGACCGCCGACTACAGCCAGATCGAACTGCGCGTGATGGCCCACCTGTCGGAGGACGAGGGACTCCTGGCGGCCTTCACCTCCGGCGAGGACCTGCACACCACCGTCGCCTCCCAGGTGTTCTCCGTGGAGCGCGACGCCGTCGACGCGGAGATGCGCCGCAAGATCAAGGCGATGTCGTACGGGCTCGCGTACGGGCTGTCCGCGTTCGGGCTCTCCCAGCAGCTCAACATCGACGCGGGCGAGGCGCGTGGCCTGATGGACACGTACTTCGAGCGCTTCGGAGGGGTACGGGACTATCTGCGCCGCGCGGTCGACGAGGCGCGGGCGACGGGGTACACGGCGACGCTCTTCGGGCGCCGCCGCTACCTTCCCGACCTCAACAGCGACAACCGGCAGCGGCGCGAGGCCGCGGAGCGGATGGCGTTGAACGCGCCGATCCAGGGCACGGCCGCGGACATCGTCAAGATCGCGATGCTGCACGTGGACAAGGCTCTGCGGGAGGCCGGGCTGACGTCCCGGATGCTCCTCCAGGTCCACGACGAAATCGTCCTGGAGATCGCTCCCGGGGAGCGTGCGCGGGCGGAGGAACTGGTCCGCCGGGAGATGGCCGCGGCGGTGCGGTTGCGCGCGCCGCTGGATGTCTCGGTGGGCTCGGGCCCGGACTGGGAGTCGGCAGCGCACTAGCTCCGCTGGGGCCGGCTCATTCATCTGCGGGCCCGGCGGGGGTGGGCCGCGCGGTTCCCCGCGCCCCCGGGTCGGCCTGGGCGGCGGCCGGAGATCGCCTGCGGGCCCGGCGGGGGTGGGCCGCGGGGGTAGCCCCCCCCCCCGCGGGGGTTGGGGGGCCGCGGCCGTTGTCTGCGCAACGTGTTCTCATCTGGCCCGCCCGTTGCTACGGTGCCCGACCTGACGATGTATCAGTTCCATGGGGCCGGTTCCGCTCCATGAACTCGGTTCCGCCTGTGCCGGGAGGCCCGCATGCGCGCCCTGATCGCCGCCGCGACCGGTCTGGCCCTCGCGTTCGCGCTGGTCCTCCTCGTCACGGCCATGGGCTCGCCGTCGGGCGAGACCTCACCGAAACCGCTGCTCACCACCGTCCCGAGCCATCCGTAGCGCACACCCGTGACGCACATCCCCAACGCACCGGGAGGGCCGCCGAGATGCGCCGCAAGGCCAGTCTGATCCTGCTCGCCCTCGCCGTGTTCTTCGCGGCGCTGTCCCCGCTGCTGCGCTGGTACGCCTTCCCGCGCGTGGCCAAGGTCCCCGCCGACCAGTACCAGGACATGGTTCTGGAGGCGAAGGACGCGACCCTCCTCGACTACGGCTCGATGACCGCCAAGAAGGTCGACAAGGTCACCGTCGTCCAGACCCTCAAGGGCAATGTCGAGGCCTCCGAGAGGATCGAGCGGACCGCGAACCGCGACGTCGTCGTCTGGGACGGCCTCTCCTACGTCCAGGGCCCGGACGGCGAGATGGTCTCCAGGATCCCCGAGCGGTACATCTTCGACGCGCACACCCAGGAACCCGTCCACGCCACCGGCGAGAGCGTCGACGGCGACCCCGTCCGGCGCGAGGGCATCGAGTTCAAGTGGCCCTTCCTCACGGAGAAGAGGGACTACGAGTACTTCGACGCGCAGGCCCGGATCACCGAACCCATCCACTACAAGGGCACACAGAACTTCCGGGGCGTCGACGTCTACTACTTCGAGCAGACCATCCCCTGGACCAAGGTGCCCTTCCCGAAGGTCATGCCCGTCGAAGGGATCACCGCGGAGTCGGTCGCCAAGACGGGCACGACCCGCTGGTACACCACGGTCCGCAAGTTCTGGGTCGAACCCGTCACCGGAGCACCCGTCTACGGAGAGGAGATCCACCGGGAGGAGCTGCGCGGCGGCACCCTCCTGGGCGACCGCGACAAGGTGACGGCCTTCGCCGGGCACGTCAAAATGCGTGAGGACTACATCCGCTCGACCGTCGACCTGGTCAAGTCCCAGCGGCTCCTCGTCGCGCTGATGTCCTCGTACCTGCCCTGGGGCTTCCTCGTCCTGGGCGTCGGACTCCTGGCGCTCTCCCTGTACCTGGAGGCCCGCAGCCGCCGCCCCGGCGACCCGTCACCGACACGGACCCGCGAACCGGAACCGCTCAGCGCCTGAGGCGGGTTCAGGGCCTGTTGCTGCGGGCGGTCGTGTGCCGGGTCGGCCGCGCGCCCGCCGGGTCCTCGGGCCAGGGATGCTTGGGATACCGCCCGCGCAACTCCGCCCGTACGCTCCGGTAGCCGTCCTTCCAGAAGGACGCGAGGTCCGAGGTGACGGCGGCCGGGCGCCCCGCGGGCGACAGCAGATGCACCTGTACGGGCACTCCCGCGACCGTCGGCGACTCCTGCGCCCCGAACATCTCCTGCAGTTTCACCGCGAGCACCGGGCGCTCGGGATCGGCGTAGTCGATCCGGATCCTGGACCCGCTCGGCACCTGGAACCGCTCCGGCGCCAGTTCGTCGAACCTGGCCGCGTCCCCGGACGCCCAGGGCAGCAGCCGGCCCAGCGCCTGCCCGGCCTGGATGCGTTCCAGATCGGCCCGCCGCCGTGCCCGGCCCAGCTCCGGTTCCAGCCACTCGTCCACGCGCGCGTGGAGCGCGTCGTCCGAGACGTCGGGCCAGGGAGCGCCGATCCGCCGGTGCAGGAACCCGAGCCGCTGCCGCAGCACCTCGGCGTCCCGGGACCACCGCAACAGCCCGAACCCCTCCGCCGCCAGCCCGTCGAGCAACGCCTCCCGTACGAGTCCGGGGTCCGCGTTGCGCAACGGCCGTACCGCCAACTCCACGGCTCCCAGCCGCCGGACCCGCCGCGCGACGACGTCCCCGGCGTCCCAGCGCACCTCGTCGCCCGCCGCGTACAGGGCTCCCGCCGCCTCGCGCGCGACCTCCTCGTCGACCACGGCCCCGAGCCGCACGCGCGCGTGCCCCGCGCCCACCGGCCGGTCGGCGACCGCGACGGCGATCCAGGAGGCATCCCCCAACCCACTGCCCTCAGCGACCTCGGCCCGGGTCCCGCCCACCATGAGAAAAGACCCTCCCTGCCGCCGAGCAACCCGCTCAGGAAAGGCAAGCGCAGCAACGAGCCCGACGGCATGATCGTCGCCGATGCCTCGTGCCTCGGCGCGGGGCGCCCCGTCGGGGGCGCGGGGAACGGCGCGACCGGCCACGACGGACCCGCGGTCATCGGTCGACCCTCCCGCCGTGACGGGCGCGGCCCGGGACGGGACCGCGGCCCGCAGCCGCCGGACCTCTGCCCGCCACCGTCCGGCATAGGCGTCACCCCCACGACGCGCGGCCCGCAACGCGGCGGCGAGGTCGTCCCCGTACGACCGCGGCGGCTCCTCACTCAGCAGAGCGACCACTTCCGCGGCCCGCTCGGCACCGAGGGACGCCCCGGCGTCCAGCAGCGCACGCCCCAGCCGGGGATGCAGCCCCAGCCGCGACATCCGTACACCCCGGTCAGTCGGACGCCCGTCCGGCCCCACCGCGCGGACGGCCTCCAGCACGCCTCGCGCGGCCGTCATGGCGCCGGCCGGCGGCGGATCCAGGAGGGACAGCCCCGAGGCGTCGGGATCGCCCCAGCAGGCCGCCTGGAGGGAGAACGCCGTCAGGTCGGCCACCTTGATCTCCGGCGAGGGGAAACGCGGCAGGCGCCCGTCCTCCGCCTCCGTCCAGCACCGGTACACCGCCCCCGGAGCCTCGCGCCCCGCCCGCCCGGCCCGCTGCCTCCCGGCGGCCTGCGAGGCCCGTACGGTCGTCAGCGCGCTCAGGCCGCGCGCGTGGTCCACGCGCGGCTCGCGCGCCAGCCCGGAGTCCACGACCACCCGAACCCCCGGAACCGTCAACGACGACTCGGCCACCGACGTGGCGAGGACGACCCGGCGCCGCGTACCGCCGGACAGCACCGCGTCCTGCACGGCCGTCGGCGCCCGCCCGTGCACCTGCAGGACCTCGACCTCGCCGAGTCCGCCGAGCTGCCCGGCGACCCGGGCGATCTCGCCGACCCCGGGGAGGAAACACAGGACGTCCCCGTCCCGCTCGGAGAGCGCCCGGCGCACCACCGACGCCACATGGGTCAGCAACACCGGATCCACCCGCATCCCATGGGGCGGCCGCACAGGGCGCACGGACGGCGCCCACACCACCTCGACCGGATGGGAGACGCCGGCCGCCTCGACCACGGGCACATCGCCGAGCAGCCGGGCCCAGCCCTCGGCGTCGGTCGTCGCCGACGCGGCCACCAGCCGCAGCTCGGGGCGCAGCGCGGCCCGGACGTCGAGGAGGAACGCCGCCGCCGTGTCCGCGTCCAGATGGCGTTCGTGGCACTCGTCGAGCACGACCACGTCGACGCCCGCCAGCTCGGGGTCCCGCTGCAGCCGTTGCAGCAGCACCCCGGTCGTGACGACCTCCACGCGCGCGCGTGGCCCGACCACCCGTTCCCCGCGGACGGTGAATCCGACGCTCTCCCCGACCTTCTCGCCGAGCAGCCACGCCATCCGCCGTGCGGCGGCCCGCGCCGCGATCCGCCGCGGCTCGGCCACCACGACCCGCCGTGCCGGTTCCCCGCCGACCAGTCCGGCGAGCACCAGCGGCACGAGGGTCGTCTTGCCCGTGCCGGGCGGCGCGACGAGGACCGCGGCGCCACGGTCCTCCAGGGCGTCCCTCAGACCGGGCAGCGCGCCGCGTACGGGCAGCGAGTCCAGGGCGTCATGACGGATCACACGATCACATGCTCGGTACGGGTCACCCGCTCAGTCTCTCTCCCGGCCTCCGGCCGGGGGTGTCCCCGTCTAGCTTCGCTCGCACACGAAACTAGCTTCGCTCGCACACGAAGATCGCCGTGCCCGGGATCAGGTTTCCCCGAAGGGGTGACCAGCCGCCCCATTCCTGGGTGTTCCAGGCGGGCCACTCGGGCTCGACCAGGTCGACCAGCCGGAAACCGCCCGCCACCACGTCCCGGACGCGGTCGCCGACCGTCCTGTGGTGCTCGACGTACACCGCGTTCCCGTCCTCGTCCTGCTCGACGTACGGAGTGCGGTCGAAGTACGAGGAGGCCACGCTCAGCCCCTCGGGTCCCGGTTCGTCGGGGAAGGCCCAGCGGACCGGATGCGTGACGGAGAAGACGAACCGGCCGCCCGGCCGCAGCACCCGGCGCACCTCCCGCAGGACCGTCACGGGCTCGGCGACGAAGGGCAGCGCCCCGTACGCGGAGCACGCGAGGTCGAAGGAGCCGTCCGCGAAGGGCAGCGCCGTGGCGTCCGCCTCCACGAGCGGGACGCTGTCGGCGCCGATCCGCAGGGCGTGCTGGAGCTGCCGGTGCGAGAGGTCCAGGGCGACCGGGCGGGCACCCTGGGCGGCCAGCCAGCGCGAGCACTGGGCGGCCCCCGCGCCGATCTCCAGGATGTCCTTGTCCTTCAGGTCCTCCATCGGGCCCAGCAGCTCGGCCTCGATCTCGTCGAGGCCCTCGGGGCACCACACGAAACGGTCGTCGCCGAGGAACGTGCCGTGCTCGACCTGGTAGTCGTCCGCGTTCCGGTCCCACCAGCCGCGATTGGCGCGGGAGCTTTCGGAACCCCCTGCCGCACGGCGGGTCGCCTCGGGCTCGGGCGGTTCGAACTCGGACGCCTCCGGCGAGGACGCTTCGGGCCGGGACGGTTCGGGCTCTTGGATGATCGGCTCCCTCGTATTAATCTGCGGTCACTTCCGAGCGGTCCGTCCTGGCGGCGGTCACGAAAGTGGCACCACAGAATCCGCGTGACCCCGTGGCGTTGCCTGATGTACGGCTGCCGCCGCGTGGGTCTTGTGCCGGGTATGCGGCGATCCGCCCCGGGTGTGCGCCTTCGCGCATTGACCCTGTCCGGCTGCCCCCGTATGCTACAAGTTGCGCTGCGGGCCTGCGCTCCTCAGACGTAGCAGGCTGCGCTCGCATCTGTCGTATGTCCCCTCGGTTTTCGAGGCGCCACCGGCGAGTGTTCTCATCGAACACGGCCCGGATTCGGCGCTTCCTTGGCTGTCCGGCCTTCTTCAGAGCGAAACGGGCTCCCGGCGTAAGCAGTACCTACGACTCACTGTCCGTACCGGAGCCCTTTCCCACATGACGAGCAGCACCGAGACCACCTCTACCACGCCGCAGGTAGCGGTCAACGACATCGGCAACGAGGAAGCCTTCCTCGCCGCGATCGACGAGACGATCAAGTACTTCAACGACGGCGACATCGTCGATGGCGTCATCGTGAAGGTCGACCGGGACGAGGTCCTGCTCGACATCGGTTACAAGACCGAAGGTGTCATCCCGAGCCGCGAGCTCTCGATCAAGCACGACGTCGACCCGAACGAGGTCGTCAAGGTCGGCGACGAGATCGAAGCCCTTGTTCTCCAGAAGGAGGACAAGGAAGGCCGCCTGATCCTCTCGAAGAAGCGCGCCCAGTACGAGCGCGCCTGGGGCACCATCGAGAAGATCAAGGAAGAGGACGGCATCGTCACCGGCACCGTCATCGAGGTCGTCAAGGGTGGACTCATCCTTGACATCGGCCTCCGTGGCTTCCTGCCGGCATCTCTCGTCGAGATGCGCCGTGTCCGTGACCTCCAGCCCTACGTGGGCAAGGAGCTCGAAGCCAAGATCATCGAGCTGGACAAGAACCGCAACAACGTGGTCCTGTCCCGCCGTGCCTGGCTGGAGCAGACCCAGTCCGAGGTCCGCCAGACGTTCCTCACCACCCTCCAGAAGGGTCAGGTCCGTTCCGGCGTCGTCTCCTCGATCGTCAACTTCGGTGCCTTCGTGGACCTGGGTGGCGTCGACGGCCTGGTGCACGTCTCGGAGCTCTCCTGGAAGCACATCGACCACCCCTCCGAGGTTGTCGAGGTCGGCCAGGAAGTCACCGTCGAGGTCCTCGACGTGGACATGGACCGCGAGCGTGTCTCCCTGTCGCTGAAGGCGACGCAGGAAGACCCGTGGCAGCAGTTCGCCCGCACCCACCAGATCGGCCAGGTCGTGCCCGGAAAGGTCACGAAGCTGGTTCCGTTCGGTGCGTTCGTCCGCGTGGACGAGGGCATCGAGGGTCTGGTGCACATCTCCGAGCTGGCCGAGCGCCACGTGGAGATCCCGGAGCAGGTCGTCCAGGTCAACGACGAGATCTTCGTCAAGGTCATCGACATCGACCTCGAGCGTCGTCGCATCAGCCTCTCGCTGAAGCAGGCCAACGAGTCCTTCGGCGCGGACCCGGCCTCGGTCGAGTTCGACCCGACGCTGTACGGCATGGCCGCGTCGTACGACGACCAGGGCAACTACATCTACCCCGAGGGCTTCGACCCCGAGACCAACGACTGGCTCGAAGGTTACGAGTCCCAGCGTGAGGTGTGGGAGAACCAGTACGCCGAGGCGCAGACGCGCTTCGAGCAGCACCAGGCTCAGGTCATCAAGTCCCGCGAGGCGGACGCCCAGGCCGAGGCCGAGGGTGTCGCCACCCCCGGTGCGGCTCCGGCCGCCTCCGGCGGCAGCGGTGGCGGCGGTGGCGGTTCGTACTCCTCGGAGTCGGACGACAACTCCGGCGCCCTGGCGTCGGACGAGGCCCTTGCCGCTCTGCGCGAGAAGCTCGCCGGCGGCCAGAGCTGAAAGCTCACCGCCAGCGGTAGCTAGCTGGTAATCGCGGGCCCGCACCCACCTGGGTGCGGGCCCGCGGTGCGTCTGTCTCCCGGCCCGTCCGATCCTCCCGGCCCTCCGGACCCGTACCCGCTTCCGGTCCCGGCCGGTGCCAACGCCTCGCGCGCGTGCCTGTCGTGGGCATGAGAAGCCGGTAAGAGGCGCAGTGAAGCGGTGTGAACCGGGAATGCCCATCTCCTGACTCGTGTTGTCGATTAGGAACACGAGGAGGAGCGGTCACAGTGCTTGATCCGCAGGGTTTGTACGCATGGGAGCCGAAGGGCCTGGCCGTGGTCGACGTGGCACTCGCCCAGGAGTCGGCCGGTCTTGTCATGCTCTACCACTTCGACGGATACATCGACGCGGGCGAGACCGGCGACCAGATCGTCGACCGGGTGCTCGACTCGCTGCCCCACCAGGTCGTCGCGCGTTTCGACCACGACCGGCTCGTGGACTACCGCGCCCGCCGCCCGCTGCTGACGTTCAAGCGCGACCGCTGGGCCGACTACGAGGAGCCCACGCTGGACGTGCGGCTCGTCCAGGACGCCACCGGAGCGCCCTTCCTGCTGCTCTCCGGGCCCGAACCGGACGTGGAGTGGGAGCGCTTCGCCGCGGCCGTCCAGCAGATCGTGGAGCGCCTCGGCGTCAGGCTGTCCGTGAACTTCCACGGCATCCCCATGGGCGTCCCGCACACCCGCCCCGTGGGCCTCACCCCGCAC
Organism: Streptomyces sp. NPDC127119; assembly: GCF_042677425.1. Classification (NCBI taxonomy): domain Bacteria; kingdom Bacillati; phylum Actinomycetota; class Actinomycetes; order Kitasatosporales; family Streptomycetaceae; genus Streptomyces; species Streptomyces sp. NPDC127119. The sequence goes on from NZ_JBHXTO010000005.1 coordinate 79,732, forward strand.
GGCAACCGCACGGACCTCGTGCCCGGCCACCGCAGCCCCTTCGACGAGGCCCAGGTGCCCGGCAGCGCCGAGTCCCTGGTCGAGTACCGGCTCATGGAGGCCGGACACGACGTCCTCGGAGTCGCCGCGCACGTGCCCCACTACATCGCCCGCTCCCCGTACCCGGACGCCGCGTTGACGGTCATGGAGTCGATCACGGCCGCGACCGGCCTGGTCCTGCCGGGCATCGCGCACGGGCTGCGCACCGAGGCGCACCGTACGCAGACGGAGATCGACCGGCAGATCCAGGAGGGCGACGAGGAACTCGTCGCCCTGGTCCAGGGACTTGAGCACCAGTACGACGCCGCCGCGGGCGCCGAGACGCGGGGAAACATGCTGGCGGAGGCGGTGGACATTCCGTCCGCGGACGAGATCGGCATGGAGTTCGAGAAGTTCCTGGCCGAGCGCGAAGGTGATGCGTAGCTCGCTTTTTGTGGCGGCCACGCGTTACCGCTTCGCGGGGGAGGGGCAGGGGGGTTGTGTTTTGAGTGCGGGTTCGGTGGGGGCTGGGCGCGCAGTTCCCCGCGCCCCTGAGGGGCGCCCCGGCGGGAGCCCCTGATCGAACCCGGGCTTATGCTGCTGGGCATGTTGAAGGTGGGGCTGACCGGTGGGATCGGGGCCGGTAAGAGCGAGGTGTCGCGGCTGCTCGTGGAGCACGGGGCCGTGCTGATCGACGCCGACAGGATCGCCCGGGAGGTCGTCGCGCCGGGAACACCCGGGCTGGCGGCCGTGATCGACGCCTTCGGTAAGGAAGTGCTCGCCGCGGACGGCACCCTCGACCGGCCGAAGCTCGGCTCCATCGTCTTCGCGGACCCGGACAGGCTCGCCGTGCTGAACTCGATCGTGCACCCCCTGGTGGGCGCCCGCTCCCGCGAACTCGAAGAGGCGGCCTCGGCGGACTCCGTGGTCGTGCACGACGTCCCCCTGCTCACGGAGAACGGCCTCGCGAAGCTGTACGACCTCGTCATCGTGGTCGACGCCGCTACGGAGACACAGCTCGACCGGCTCGTCCGGCTGCGCGGTATGACCGAGGCCGACGCCCGCGCCCGTATGGCGGCCCAGGCCACCCGCGAGAAGCGCCGGGAGATCGCGGACGTCGTCATCGACAACGACGTACCCCTGGAAGAGCTGCGGCGACGTGTACGGGACGTGTGGGCGGACCTGGAACGGCGGGCCCGGGCGGCCGGCGAGCCACAGGCGTCCTCGGAATAGTGGGTGTCCGCCAGGCGTTGACGCCCCGCAGTGAGGGAAGGAATGTGCCGTGCCCGAGACCAGCGGATTCGCCGGACGTACTCCGGAGACGCATGTCATCGACTTCCGCGCCGCGGAGCAACTGCTCGCCGCGCGGGACCCCAGGGGCGCGGTGAAGCTGCTCGACAACGTCATCGCCGCGTACCCGGAGAACACGGCCGCACGGCTGCTGCGCGCGCGGGCCTTCTTCGCCGCGGCGCAGCTGCGGCCCGCCGAGCTGGAGTTCACCATCGTGCTGGAGCGCGAGCCGGACAACGCCTTCGCGCACTTCGCGCTCGCCCGCACCTACGAGCGCTCCGGGCAGCCCGCGCAGGCCATGCGCCACTTCCGGCTCGCGGCGGCGCTGGACCCGCAGCCGGAGTACCTGGCCGCGGCACGGTTCGACTCCTGAGCCGGGTCCACCCCTGGTTCTGAGCCGAGCCACCGCCGGGTTCGGCGCGCGCGGCGAGCCCGGCCGGGTCTAGTCGCGGTGGTCCGGTGGCGGGTACGGCGGAATGTCCGGCCCTGGCTGATAGTGCGGCCCCTGGCGGAGATGCCTGAGGATCATCGCCAGATCGACGGTGACGATCAGCCACAGCACACCGCAGGCGACCGCCCAGCCCGTCCGCCCGACGAGAGCGAACACAGCCGTCCCAGCGGTTGCCCAGACGAACCCCCACACACTCAGCCACAGACGCGCTCGCAGCGCACTGCGCGCAGTTGTCGGTTCACTGCCCGTACGCATAGGGATCACTACTCCTACCGGAAAAACGTACTCTTCGTAGTGCACATTTCACCTGGAGCGGGCTGGCGGACGGACGGGGAGCGGCTGTGCTGGTGGAGGAGCTGCGGGCGGACGAGAAGCTCGCCGGATGGCTGAGGGACCTGGAGAGCGGGGGCGCACCGCGCACGGAGGCGGTCCTCCCGGACGCCGTCGAGCTGCCGGACGTACTGCTCGACCTGGCGGTACCGCACGAGTGCGTCAACGAACTGGTCGCGGTGCGCGCCCGGCTGGCGGCGGACCCGGAGGCGTTGACGCTGCTCGGGCTGTGCGTCGACCGGTTCGTACGCGACATGGGGAGGACCGGCGGGGGCTGGGAACCGCCGGCGTTCCCGGCCTCCACCGGCGCGCTGGGCCGTACCTTCCAGGTGTTCGTCTTCATCGCCGCGCTGCCGTACGTGCGTGCCTACCACCGGGAGCGGGACATCCCGGCGGACGTGTCCCGGCGCACCCTCGCGGACCTGGGCCGGAACCTGGCCGTGCACCGGCGGCGGACCGGTACGACGGGGCTGTCGGTGCCGTGGTGGATCGGGCTGCACTTCCACGGGGAGCTGTACCAGCTGGGGCGGCTGCAGTTCCAGCGCGCCCGGCTGGGCGGGGCCACCGGGCAGGCGGCGGCGGACGCGGGGCTCGCCACAGGGCCCGGTGAGCCGTGTCTGAGTCTGCACATCGCCGACTTCCGGGGGCCGCTGTCTCCGGAGGCGTGCGACCGGTCGCTGGACCTGGCGCGGGAGTTCTTCGCTCGCCACTATCCGGACGAGCACTACGCGGTGGCGGTCTGCCACTCCTGGCTGCTCGACCGGCAGCTGACGCGGTATCTGCCCGCCGGTTCCAACATCGTGCGCTTCCAGGAAAGGTTCCGGATCGCCTGCGAGGAGACGAAGGCGGACGACAGGGTGCCCGTCGCGTTCGTCTTCGGCGACCCCGAGCTGCCCGTGGCGGACCTGCCGCGGCGGACCGGCGTGGAGCGGGCGGTGGGGGACCATCTGCGGGCGGGCGGCCACTGGTACGGCGGCCACGGGTGGTTCGCGCTGTGACCGTCGGCTGAGAGGGCCATCGGCGGTTGAGGAGACCACGGCTTCCGCGGGCCGTCGGTTCCGTGGCCTGATCACGTCTCACTCGAACGGGTGAGACGGGCGGGGATGGGAACGACCGTGCGGACGTGGGCCGTTGGGCGGGTATGACGATCGAGATGCGTGAGGGGTACGAAGGGACGGGGCCCGGCGCCATCACGCCGGACGGCTGCGCGGTCGAGCTGTACTCGCGGTTGTCCGTCGGGGACGAGCCGGACATCATCGCCTCGGCCGTGCCGGCGGGGGCGCACATCCTCGAACTGGGCAGTGGCGTGGGGCGTATGACCCATCCGCTCCTGGAGCGTGGCTTCACGGTGACGGCCGTGGACGAGTCCGCCGAGATGCTGGAGCGGGTGCGAGGGGCGCGCACGATACGTGGTGCCATCGAGACGCTCGACCTGGGCGAGAGATTCGACGTGGTGATGCTCGCGTCGTTCCTCGTGCACGCCGGGGACGTCGAGGTGCGGCGCGGCATGCTGGACGTGTGCCGGAGCCACGTCGCGGACGGCGGCTGCGTGCTGATCCAGCGCGAGGGCGAGAACTACCACACCGACCTGCCGCGCGAGCGGCTCGATCCGAGCGGGTTCACGATCCGGATGCTGTCCGCGGAGCCGGTGGGGGACGGGGTCAACTCGGTGCGGGCCGAGTACGAGTTCCCGGACGCGGTGTGGACGCAGACGTTCCTCGCCCGGCCGCTCAGCAAGGAGGAGTTCGAGGGGGCGCTGGCAGAGTCGGGGCTGCGGGTCGACCGGTATCTCACGGAGGACCGGGTGTGGGTGCGGGTGGTGCCGGTGGAGGAGTGACCTTCGCGGTTTCCGGGGCGAGTTGTCGTGGGGCGATGAGTTTCGGCAGGCGGGCCGGTCTACCTCTGTGACAGCAACGCGAGCCGTTGCACCCGGAGAACCCAGGAGAACCCCATGTCCGAGACCACCGTCCCCGCTGCCTCCGCCCCCACAGCTCCGGCTGCCGCCTCCGCCCCGACCGCCGTGTCCGGCACGGTCGTCGCCGAGTCGGCGACCGCTCGTGGGCGCCGTGCCCGGCTCGCACTGAAGGGGCTGCAGATCCTGCTCTCGCTCTTCTACGTGATCGCGAGCGCGCTGCCCAAGCTCGTCGCGCACTCCTCGGCGGTCGAGTCGTTCGACGAGATCGGCTGGGGCAGCGCCGGGATGTACACCATCGGACTGCTCGAACTGGCGGGCGGCATCGCGCTGTTGATACCCGTGCTGGCCTCCGTGGCCGCCGTGTCGCTGAGCGCGCTGATGGTGGGCGCGTTCATCACCCAGATCACCGTGTTCGACGGGGAGTACGCGGCGACCCCGCTCATCCTGATCGTGCCGCTCGCACTGATCGCGTGGGCACGACGGGGGCAGGTGCTTGGTGGCGGTTTTTCACGCTCCTGAACGGCGCGCGCCCCTGCCCCTCGGGCTGCTCGGGTTCTCCGGGTTGCTCGGCCTCCCCGGGCCCTTCGGGTTACTCGGCCGAGCCGAGACCCCGCAGGCGTTCCAGCTCGCGGCGGTCGCGCTTGGTGGGGCGGCCCGCGCCCCGGTCGCGGATGCCCGCGGGGGCGACGGCCTCGCGGGGCGGGGGCGGGGGACTGTTGTCGACGTAGCACTCGGCCGCGACCGGGGGCCCGACCCGCTTGCGGATCACGCGCTTCACGATGACGATCCGCTCCCGGTCCGCGTGCCGGAGGCGGACCTCGTCACCGACGCGGACGGCGTACGCGGGCTTGACCCGTTCGCCGTTCACCCGGACATGACCGCCACGGCAGGCGGTGGCGCCCATGGACCGGGTCTTCACCAGACGGACGGACCAGATCCAGCTGTCGACGCGCACGGTCTCGCCGCTCGCGGGCGCGGCGGCCTTCGCGGCGGCCTTCGCGGCGGCTTTCGCGGCGGCCACGGTGTCGGTCGCCTCACCCGTCGCGCCACCGGTCGTGTCACCCGTCGCGTCACCGGTCACGGAGGCGGCTGCGGTGGCATCGACGACACCGGAGCCGTCGCCGTTCGAGGGGCCGCCGGCGCCCGGCCCACCGTCCCCGCGTCGCCCCGCCTCGTTCCGCCGAGTCCCCGACTGAGTCCCTGAAGCCATGGTCCGACCTTAGCCCTCGGCGGGCGTGGGGCCGGAATCGTTTTCCGTCGCGTGGAGCCCGGTTCCCGCCGGGCATACCGTGGCGGCATGAAGCAGGAGCGCAGCCTGGCGGAACTGGACCGGCGGATCGCCGGCTGCCGGGCCTGTCCGCGGCTCGTCGAGTGGCGGGAGGAAGTGGCCCGGACGAAACGGGCCGCCTTCGAGGACTGGACGTACTGGGGCCGCCCGGTGCCGGGGTTCGGACCGCCGGACGCCTCGCTCCTCGTGATCGGGCTCGCGCCCGCGGCGCACGGCGGGAACCGGACCGGCCGGATGTTCACGGGAGACCGGTCGGGGGACGTGCTGTACGCGGCGCTGCACGACGTGGGCCTCGCCTCGCAGCCCACGTCCGAGAACGCGGACGACGGATTGACCCTGTACGGCGTCCGCGTCACGTCACCCGTGCACTGCGCGCCGCCCGCCAACAAGCCGACCCCGGAGGAACGCAACACCTGCCGCCCCTGGCTCGTGAACGAACTGCGCCTGCTCGCACCCACCCTCCGCGCGGTCGTCGTGCTCGGCGGGTTCGGCTGGCAGGCGGCGCTGCCCGCGTTCACCGAGGCGGGTTGGCAGGTGCCCCGGCCCCGCCCGGCCTTCGCCCACGGAGCCCGGGTCGTCCTGGAGGGACTGCAGGGCCCGGAGGCGCACCCCCTCCAACTCTTCGGCTGCTACCACGTGAGCCAGCGCAACACCTTCACCGGCCTGCTGACCCCGGACATGCTCAGGGACGTACTGCGTACGGCGGCCGGGGCGGCGGGCCTGCCGACGACCCCGTACCCGGGCTAGAGCCGCCCGAGGGGCGTGGAGAACTGCGCGCCCAGCCACGAACGGCCCGCGGTTTCGTGCCCGCCCCTGCCCCGCCACGTGCTCCCCGTCACACACTCTTCCCGCCCCGGGCGCGCGGTTACCGACGCGCCCGGTCCCGTTCGCCCGCCGACTGGACGAACTGCATTTCCAGGGTGGCCGGGGGAGCGGTGATGCCGGGGCCGCCGGATTCCGCCCAGCGGAGTATCTCGTCGGTGCAGTCGTCGCCCATCGACCAGCCGATCCAGACGGCCTTGCCGCCCCGTCTGCGGCCCTCGCCCGACGGCTGCACGACGATGATGTTGGCCTGGTCGCAGGGGCCGAGGCAGTCCGCCGTACGGACCGCAAGACGGCCGCCGGAGGCGTCGGCGGCGGCGCGCAGGCGGTCCAGTTGCCAGTCGTGGTCGTAACCGGGGTACTTGCGCGCGTCGCCGCAGCAGCAGCCGCGGCAGACGACGAGCGTGCAGGGCCGGGTCCTCGCGGCACCGATCGCCGTACGGGCAGTCACACTTCTCCTTCGAGGCTGTCGGATCTGTCGAGATCGAAGCTGTCGGGTCTGTCGGGTCTGTCGGGTCTGTCGGATCCTTCGAGATCGGTACCGGTGAGGACGGGGGAGTCCGTGTCGCCGAAGAGGTGGCGCACCGTCGAGCGGTAGTTGGCCCGGACGTGTGCCAGGGCGTGGGCGCGGGCCCGTTCGCGGTCGCCGGAGGCGATGGCCGCGTACAGCTCCCGGTGCTCGGCCAGGAGTTGCGGCCACTCCTCGTTCTGGCGGGTGAGCCAGCGCAGCCGGCCGTCGACGGGTTCCATCACGGAGATCAGCAGGCTGTTTCCGGCCATCGCCAGGATCCGGTCGTGGAAACGGGTGTTGATGTCGGTGATCGCCTCCGCGTCGTCGGCGGCGGTCGCTTCCGCCGCGCGGTCGAGGAGTTCGTCGAGTTCGGCCAGGTCGGTCCGGGTGGCGCGCCGGGCGGCGAGCCCGGTGGCGTACACCTCAAGGGCCTCGCGGAGTTCGAAGAGTTCCGCGACGTCCGTGCGGGTCAGCCTGCGTACGACCGCGCGACGCGGGGTCTCGAAGAGGACGAAACCCTCGGTGACCAGGGCCCGGATCGCCTCGCGGACCGGCACCCGGGAGACCCCGAACCGCTCGGCCAGCTCACGCTCGACCAACCGGTCGCCGGGCAGCAGCCGCCCGGCGATGATCTCCTGCCGCAGCGAGCTGAGCACTCGCTCGCGCACCGCCCCCAGCGGTTCCACCGTCGTCATGCGTCCATCCTCGCCGACCCGTGGACTGTTTTACCGAGCTGTTACCGCCCGGACATGGCCAGATGTCATCGGGAGCGGGACCATGACGTCAATTTGGTATACCAAAGCGGTCCGCAGTCGTCCCGTCCCTCTCCTCGCCGACCTCACTCCTCACCCACCCCTCCCGTCACGCCTACCGTCACCCCCACCCCCACCCCCCCAACACAAGAAACCCGACAGCCCCACCACCCCCAAAGATGCCCCATGTTGAAACCCCCAACCCCCCCACACCACCGCCCCCCCGCCAAAGA
>NZ_JBHXTO010000005.1:87351-164807 GCF_042677425.1 Streptomyces sp. NPDC127119
CCCTCCCCCCACTCCAGATCCTCCCGTCGTCCCCGACCACGCTCATGGAGGCCCTGTGTCACTCGCCGATCCCGCCGCAGCCACCGGCACGCCGGCATTCGTCCCCGATCCCAGGCTCACCAACGAAGACCTCGCCCCCGCGGGCAAGCGCAACTGGAAGGTGTTCGACCTCTTCGCCATGTGGATGTCCGACGTCCACAACCTCGGCAACTACACGTTCGCGGCCGGGCTGCTGGTCCTCGGCATGAACGTGTGGCAGATCTTCACGTCCCTGCTCGTCGGCTTCGTGCTCATCTACATCGGCATGAACTGGATGGGGAAGATCGGGCAGGCCCACGGCGTGCCCTTCCCGGTCATCAGCCGCATCAGTTTCGGCGTCTGGGGCGCCAACATACCGGCGCTGATCAGGGCCGTCATCGCCATCATGTGGTACGGCATCCAGACCTATCTGGCCTCCGTCGCCGTCAACATCATGCTGCTCGCGGCCTGGCCGGGGCTGGAATCCTGGACGCACAACTCGTTCCTCGGCCTCGACGCGCTCGGCTGGCTGTCCTTCGTCTCGCTGTGGCTGGTCCAGGCGCTCATCATCAGCCAGGGCATGGAATCCGTACGGAAGTTCCAGGACTTCTGCGGTCCCGCGATCTGGCTCGTGATGATCGCGCTCGCCATCTGGATCCTCGCGAAGGCCGGCTGGACCATCTCGCTCACCTCGACCCCGAACCCGGTCTCCGTGGGTGAGCAGTGGCGGCAGTGGTTCGGCGCGATCGGCCTGATCCTCGCCACGTACGGCACGCTGATGCTCAACTTCTGCGACTTCTCGCGGTTCGCACCCAGCTACCGGACGGTCAAGCGCGGCAACTTCTGGGGTCTGCCGATCAACTCGACCGCCTTCGTGATCGTGTCGGTCATCGTCACGGCCGGTTCCATCGAGGTGTTCGGCAAGGCCATCACCGACCCCGCCCACCTCGTCGCCGAGATCGGCAACAAGTGGGTGCTCATCCTGGGCGCGCTGACCTTCGCCATCGCCACCATGGGCGTCAACATCGTCGCCAACTTCGTCTCACCCGCGTACGACCTGGCCAACGTCTGGCCGCAGAAGATCACCTTCAAGATCGGCGGCATGATCAGCACGGTCGCCGCGCTGGTCGTGACCCCGTGGAACCTCTTCTCCAACCCCACCGTCGTCAACTACTTCCTCGGCGGCCTCGGCGCCTTCCTCGGCCCGCTGTTCGGCGTGATCATGCTCGACTACTTCTGGGTCAAGCACGGCCGCATCGACGTGAACGAACTGTTCAACGCCCGGCCCGGGTCGCGCTACTACTACCGCAAGGGCGTCAACCCCAAGGCCCTGTGGGCGTTCCTGCCCGCGGCCGCGGTCTCGGCGGTCCTCGCGCTGGTGAAGACCTTCAGCGACGTGGCCCCGTACTCCTGGTTCATCGGTACGGCGCTGGCCGCCGGTCTGTACGCGCTGCTGTGCCGCTCCGAGCGCGCCGCCGCCGACACCGTCGTGTCCGAGTCGGTCACCACTCCGGCCGCTGCTCCGGCCGTCACTCCCCAGGAGGGCTGAGCGTGCGGATCGTCGTCACCAACTGCAATACGACGCAGGGGATGACCGAGGAGATCGTGCGAGGTGCCCGGGCCGCCGCAGGCCCGGGCACCACCGTGCTCGGACTCACCCCCGCCTGGGGGCCCGAGTCCGCGGAGGGCTGGCTCGACAGCTACCTGTCGGCCGCCGCCGTCCTCGACACCCTGCGCACGTACGAGGGCCCGTACGACGCCGTCGTCATGGCCGGCTTCGGGGAGCACGGGCGCGAGGGCGTACGGGAACTCGTGGACGTACCCGTCGTCGACATCACCGAGGCCGCCGCCCACCTCGCCTGCCTGCTCGGACGGCGGTACGGAGTCGTCACCACGCTGGAGCGCTCGGCCGGGCAGATCGAGGACAGCCTGTACACGGCGGGGGTCGCCCGGAACTGCGCCGTGGTCGTGGGTACCGGGCTCGGTGTGCTCGACCTCGGCGACCAGGAACGTACGGAAGCGGCCTTCGTCGCCGCGGCCGAACGGGCCAGGGACGCCGGCGCCGAGGTCCTGGTCCTCGGGTGCGCCGGGATGACCGGCCTGCAGCGGGCCGTGGGGGAGAAGCTGGGACTGCCTGTCGTCGACGGCGTGGGCGCCGCGGTGAAGCTCGCCGAGTCGCTCGTCTCCCTGGGCCTCACGACGAGCCGCGCGGGCGGTTACGCGAAGCCGCTGCCGAAGCGGCGGATCTGGACGCCGCCGTCGGAGTGATTCCCCGTGCCGCGGATGCGGCGGGCGTGGCGGTGTGCCGAGGGTGACCGCAGACTCCCTGTGAGAGCGGCCGGCGCCCGGTCCGGCGCCTCGCGGACGAGCCGCCGCCCATGCCGACGGCGGTGGGAACGGAGTCGGTCGTGGCCCCAGCTGTCGGAACCGGTACCTGTTTCCGCGACCGGGTCCGGGCCGGTCTCCGGGCGCCGGCCCGGACCTGTTCCCGTGTGCGGATGCGGCTTCGGATGCGGACGCGGGTTCGGGTTCGGGTTCGGACGGTCGCCGTCGGGCTCGTCGCGACGGGGGCGGCCGTGTGGACCGTCCTGTGGGGAGGCGGTGGGGTGTCAGGGGCGGACGCCGAAGCCGCCCTCTGGGTGAACCCCGAGTCCAGCGCCGCCCGGCAGGCAGTCGAGTGGCGTCGTACGGGACGGACCGCGGACGCCCTGCTGATGGAACGTATCTCCACCCGTCCCCAGGCCGAGTGGCTCGTCGGCTCGGAGCCCCGGGCCGTCGTGGAGGCCCGCACCACCGCCGCCGCACGGGAAGGGCGTACGGCGGTACTCGTCGCCTACTACATCCCGTACCGCGACTGCGGTTCCTACTCGGGCGGCGGAGCCTGGAGCGCGACGGGCTACCGGCGGTGGGTCGACGAGTTCGCGGCGGGGCTCGGGGAGCGGGGCGCCTACGTGATCGTCGAACCGGACGCGGTGGCGCACAGCGTGGACGGCTGCGGCCGGGTCGTCCCGGAGGAGCGGTACGCACTGCTCGCGTACGCCGTCGACCGGTTCAAGCGGCAGCCGAACACCCGTGTCTATCTCGACGCGGGCAACCCCGCCTGGCACCCGGACACGTCGAGGCTGATCGCGCCGCTGAAGCAGTCGGGCATCGCCCGCGCCGACGGCTTCGCGCTGAACGTCTCCAACTTCCGTACGGACGCCGACAGTTCGGCGTACGGCGACAAGCTGTCCGCGGCCCTCGGCGGCAAGCACTTCGTGATCGACAGCAGCCGCAACGGCAACGGACCCTGGACCGGTACGGATTCCTGGTGCAACCCGCCGGGCCGGGCGCTGGGCGTGGCACCCACCACGGTCACGGGCGCTCCGCTGATCGACGCCTATCTGTGGGTCAAGCGGCCCGGCGAGTCGGACGGCACCTGCGGGGGCGGCCCGGCGGCCGGCCAGTGGTGGCCGTCGTACGCGCTGGGCCTCGCGCGAAATGCCCGGGACTGAGCGGGCCGGGTCCTCAGCCGGTCCCGGGGTCCTCCTGGATGACGCGGTCGTCGAGGTGGGCGCCGAAGTGATCGGACTGGCGGGCCATGACGTCCCGCATCGAGGTGCCGCGGGGGACGCCGTAGACCGTGCCCGGGAAGTCCAGTTCCCTCTGTACTTCCCACAGTTCGTCGTGCTGGTCGGGTGAGAAGAGCCGCGCCTGCGGGGCACCGGCCGCGATCCAGCCGATGGGGACGACCGTGCCGGGCGCCAGCACCGAGTTCGCGTGCAGCACGCTGTTGATCCGCAGCTCCGAACCGGCGCCCACGACGGCTCCGGGGAAGACGGAGGCGCCGGTGGCCACGAAGACCTCGTCCTCGACGCGGGCGCCGTTCACGTGGGCGTGCGGGCCGATGAGCACGGCGTTCCCGATGATCGCGGGGTGCCGGTGGCGGCCCCGTACCAGGGCGTTCTCCATGATGACGACGTCCGCGCCGGTCCGTACCTCTCCGTCCTCCGCCGTGAGCACGGCCCCGTGCAGGACGCGGGCGCCCTCGCCGAGGGTGACGGCGCCGCAGAGGACGGCCGACGGGGCGACATAGGCGGAGGCCGGGACGACCGGGCGCTGCCCGCGGTGCTCGATCAACATGGGACGACCTTAGGCGCGTTCGCCATCGGAGCCCTGGGCCGGATTCGGACTCGGACTCGGATTCGGATTCGGACTCAGGCTCTGGCTCTGGTCGGGGGCGGCGCCCGGGACCACGGCTGTCGCGGTGATCTCCACGAGCTGGCCCGGATAGCCGAGACAGGCGACGCCGAGGAGGGTGGAGGCGTGCGGGCCGACGCTGAGCCGGGAGGCCTCCACGACCTCCCAGACCGCGGAGAGCACGGCGGGGTCGGCGCTCACCACGTACACGTCGGTGTACGCGACATGCTCGAACTCGCTGCCGACCGCGCGCAGCTGCTCACCCAGGTTCGCGATCACCTGCTCGGCCTGGCGTACGGGGTCGCCGGAGCCGACGAGTTCACCGTCCGCGTCGAGGGGCACGGACCCGGCGAGCAGCGCGAGGCGCGTGCCGGCCTCGACCACGGAGGCGTGGGCGTAGGTGGGTGGCGCGAAAAGACTGGGGACGGTGACGCGCTTCAGCACGGTGGACGCCTTTCGGGGCGGGGCAGGAGCAGGGGCGGGACAGCGGGCGGTGGGCAGGTGGACAGCTGGGCCGATGATGCGGTCTCGGCGCACGGCGCCGCATCCGAATATCTGCCCGGTCGCCGACCTATGATCCTTTGCGTCTTTGCACCTTCAAACGTGGCAGGAACGACCGGCAAGACCAAAGGAACCCCATGACTGTTCCCTCCCTTCCTCCCGGCTCCCACCGCGCCGGGTCACGCGTCACGCGGCGCGGGCTGATCGGCGCCGCGGGCGCGGTCGCGGCGGGCGCCGCGATCACTCCCGCCGTGCTGGCCGACACAGCTGCGGAAGCGGCTGCCGCGGACACCGCCGCTCCGGAACCCGGTACGACCTCCGAGTCGTTCCCCAGGACCCGCGCCGAGACGGCCACGGGTGAAGCACCCGTCGAGGCCGCCTTCCCCATCGGCTACGTGGGGGTGCGCTGGACCGGCCCCCGCGAGGCGACCGGCGGCGGCATCCGGCTGACCGACGCCGACGGAGGAAAGGGGGACTGGCAGGCCCTGAGCGACGACGGCTGTTCGGACAGCGACGGTGGCGCACTGCTCATCCCCGTGGACCGGGCGTCGGGTTACGAGCTGAAGGCCCCGGACGGCGCGACGGATCTGCGGTCGACGGCCCTCGACACCACCCGGGGCCCGGCGCGCAAGGTCGCCGTGCCCCGGGACCGCACCCGGCTGCGCGGCGTCGCCTACCTCTCGCGCGCGGCCTGGGGCGCGGACGAGAGGCTCCGCTTCAAGGCGGACGGCACGGAGAACTCGCCGCGGACGTACTACACGTTCCAGACCCTCACGGTGCACCACACCGCCACGGCCAACGGTGACGCGAACCCTGCCGCCACGGTGCGCGCGATGTACCACCTGCACGCGGTCACCAACGACTGGGGCGACATCGGCTACCACTTCCTCGTCGACGAGAAGGGCGAGATCTACGAAGGCCGTTACTCGGGCGAGGGCGGTACGCCCGCCCATGACGCGAACGGCAAACTCGTGACCGCCTTCCACACCGGCGGCTACAACGCGGGCAACCTCGGCATCGCCCTGATCGGCAACCTGGTGAAACAGGGCCCGACCGCCGCCGCCCGCGACGCCCTCACCGGCCTGGTCCGGTCCCTGGTCCGCTTCCACGGGGTCGACCCGCAGGCGAAGGTCACGTACACCAACCCGATCAGCGGCGCGAAGAAGGAGGTCGACGAGATCAGCGGCCACCGCGACTGGCTGGCGACGGAGTGCCCGGGGGCGGTGATGTACGGAGAGCTGGCGGCTTTGCGGAAGGCGGCGGCGGCCAGCTGAGTCCGGGGAGGGCGCGTCCCCGGCGGGCGCGCCCTGCCGGTACGGGGTTGCCGTCCGTGCCGCTCCCGCTACCGTGGGTCCCCGGACGCGCGACGAAGGGGGCCCCATGGACGCGGAGTTGGCGGCGCTGGCGGCTGCGGGGGCCACGGCTCTCGTGCAGCAGATGGTGACCGACGGGTGGGGGAACGTACGGGACCGGGTCGTCGCCCTCTGCTCGCGGGGGCGCGACGAGGAGGTGGTCCAGGGGGAGTTGGAGGAGTCGCGCGCGGATCTGGTCGCGGCGCGGGACGCCGACGACGAGGACGCGGCGGCCGACGTCCAGGCGTCCTGGCGCGTCAGACTGCGGCGGACCCTCCGCGACGATCCGGCGGCGGCGGCCGAACTGCGAGCGATCCTCGATGAGTTGAGCCCGCAGTCCACGACCCCCACGACACTCAATGTCCACAACACGTTCAGTGGCGGGGTGTCCCACGGTGTCGTGGTGCAGGGAGGCACGTTCGGCGGAGGGCAGACGATCGGGGAGTCCTGGCGCCGTACGTGACGCGGTTCGTCGAATAACCCTTCGATCAGGCCCCGTCCGCACTGCTACCGTCACCGACGTGGCGAAACTCAATCAGATCATCGCAGTGGAGAAGGGCGTCAAGTCCAAGTCGCATCAGGACCTGACGGCCGCGCATCACGGGCTGCAGAAGCCCGCCCTGCTGGCCGGCATCTCGCGTACGTACCAGCCCAAGGACGAAGAGGGCGAGCAGTTGCCGCCCGAGTCGACCCGCGTGCAGGTGCAGGCCGAGAACGTGCTGCGGGACACCGCGGCCACGCTGACCCGGCTGTTCGACGTGACCGCCACCAAGGACTGGGCCAACTGCACGGCCCGCGCGGACGTCAAGGTCGACGGACGGGTGCTCGTCGCCGACGTTCCGGTGTCGTACCTGCTCTTCCTCGAGAAGCAGCTCACCGATCTCAACACCTTCGTACGGAAGCTGCCCGTGCTCGACGCCTCCGAGTCGTGGGTCCAGGACCCGTCGACCGACGCGTGGAAGACCGAGCCGGTGCGGACCCTCCGTACGAAGAAGGTCCCGCGGAACCACGTCAAGGCCGAGGCCACCGACAAGCACCCCGCCCAGGTCGAGGTGTACTACGAGGACATCCCCGTCGGGTACTGGACGACCGTGAAGTTCTCCGGCGCCCTGCCCGCGCGGCGCGTCAACGAGCTGCTCGACCGGGTGGAGAAGCTGCAGCAGGCCGTCAAGTTCGCCCGGGAAGAGGCGAACGGCGCGGAGGTCACCGACGAGCGCGTCGGAGACGCCGTGTTCGGCTACCTGTTCGGGTAGCCTCAACAACTCCCCGGCCATCGCCTATGAAGGTCGACGGCCGGGGTGCGCGAGGAGCGCAAGCTGAACCTGAAGCTTGTCGTGACTGCGCGGTTTCAGTGGAGGTTCAAGTCCTCCCCGCGGCACTTACGCGCCGCGGTAGCCCAATCGGCAGAGGCAGACCGCGCTCAATCTCAGACTATTGCTCCAGACTCAGCATTCGCCGCCGATCGCCGGATCGACCGGACCCAGGCTCCGGGCGTCGAAATGCCGGTTCAAGTCCGGCCCGCACAGCTCGATGTGCGGTGGTCCAAAGGCAGGACGCGGCGACATGAAACTGACCTGGGTCCTCAAGCGTGCCGGCGTGCCGCATGGGTGGCATCACAGGGCTCGGGGGCCGGCTACGCCCCCGGGCCCGCTCCTCTTTCCGGGCCGGCGCACTCGCGCCCGTACTCGTGCTCGAACTCGTACTCGCGCTTGAGATTGCACTCGCGCCCGAGATTGCGTTCATAAAGAACCCGGCTTTCGCCGAAATCGTCACACCGTGGAAACGCTCATGTCCGGTTTCGCCGCCGAACGCGATCTACCGTGGAGAACCGGCCCTCCGCAGAGGGCCCGCTCCACCGCAGAGAACCGATCCACCGTAAAGAAGCAAGCAAGGACCGCACCCACCGCCCGGCCGACGTCGCCCGAAGGCATGCCACCCGCAACCGCCCTCGTCCCGACAGGAGCCCCGTGCCCGTGCCGCGACCGTTGCTCAACGTCCTCCCCGTCGTCTTCCCGCCCTGGCTCACGCACGCGCTGCGCGCGCAGCGGGGGCCCGTGCCGTGGAACGCCGTGCTGCGTGGGGTGCTGGCCGCCGGGCCCCTGCTCGTCGTGGCCGTTCTCGTGGGGCGGGAGCCCCTCGGTGTCATGGCCGCCCTCGGAGCCATGTTCGCCGGGATCAACGACCGGCCGGGGAGCCGGCGCACCGCCGTGCCCCGGATCGGCGTACCCGGGCTGGCCGGAGCGGCCGGGATCGCCGTCGGCACGTACGCCGGTGAGGGACTCGGCGCCGCCCCGCTGACCCTGACGCTCACCGCGCTCGGGCTGCTCGCCGGGGCCGTCAGCGCGGTGGGGCCCGTGGCGTCCGGGGCCGGGACCCAGCTGCTCGTCGCCGCGGCCATCGGCGCAGGGATGCCGCTGCCCGAACCCGGCTGGCAGCGGGCCCTGTTCTTCCTCGCCGGTACCGGCTGGCTGATCGTGCTGCGGCTCGCGCTGCCCACGCCCGGGGCGCTGGCCAACGACTTCCGCTTCGACGGGGAGCGCGCCGGGGTCGCCGGTGTGTACGACGCGATCGCCGAACTGCTCGCGGCCGTGGGCGGGGAGCAGGCGGGTGGCCGGCGGGCCGCGCTGACCGCCGCGCTCGACCACGCCCAGGACGCGCTGGCGGGGCCACGGCTGCGGCGGTACGCCAGTTCCGCGGCCGAGCGGCGGCTGCGGGCGCAGTACGCCGCCGCGTTGCCGCTCGCCGAGGCCGCGACCGCGCTGGCCTGGGCCGGAGAGGCGCTGCCCGCCCGCACGGCCCAGGGGCCGCGGCGGCTCGCCGTCGCCGTGCGGACCGGCGAGCCCTGCGGGCCGCTGCCCGCGCCCGCCCGGACCGTCCCCGGGCTGCGGGCCCTCGACGACGCCCTGCTGCACGCCGCCGAGACCTTCGACCGCGGCGGCCCGCGCCCCCGGAGGACGAGCGGGAGTCATCCCCTCGGGCTCGGCGCCGAGCGGACCGCCCACAAGGGCCTGCATCTGCGGCCCCTGCGCGCCGGGGTGCTCCTGCGGGCCGTCACCGGGACCGGAGGGCGGGAGTACGGCCTCCGCGTGGCCCTCTGCTACGGCGCCGCCGTCGCCGTCGCGCAGGCACTGCACCACGTCCACTGGTACTGGCTGCCCGCGACCGCCGTGTTCCTCGTGAAGCCGGATCTCGGTCCGCTCGTCTCGCGCGTACTGAACCGGGCGGCCGGTACCGTCCTGGGCGCCCTCGTCTTCGCGGGCTTCGCGGCCGTGCTGCCCCGGCCGGAGGGGCTGGTCGCGCTCGTGGCGGTCAGTGGGGCCCTCATCCCCGTCGCCACCCGGCACTTCGCCGCGCAGACGGCCGTCGTCACCGTCCTCGTGCTCGCCCTCGTCATGGTCGGCGGCGAGCCGGAGGCCTCCTGGAGCCGCATCGGCGAGACGCTGCTGGCCTGCGCGATCGTGCTCGTCGTCGGGCATCTCCCGGCGCCGGGGCAGCGCGGCGGGAACGTACGGGCCCGGCTGGCGTCCGCCACCGACGCGGCGCACGCCTACCTCACGCATGTCCTGAGCGGCGTCGACGGTGTCGCCGACGGGGGCGCCGACCGCGGAGGTGCCGACCGTGGCGGTGCCGACGACCGGGCCACCCGCTGGGCGTTGCGCCGCGAGGCCTACCGGACGCTGGCGGAGGCCCGCGCGGCGATCGACCGTTCCGCCGCCGAGCTTCCGACCCTGGCCCGGCACACGGCGGGCACCGACGAGGTCGCGGCCACGCTCGAACGTCTCGTGGACACCACCACCGCGTGCGCAGTGCATCTCGACGACACGGGACGGCTCACCCCGCGGCACACCGAGCGGCTCGCCGCCCTTCTCGACGAACTCGTGGATCGGCGGGAGTACGCGGGGCTTGCTGCGGCCGTCCCCGCGGGGTTGCGCAGCGCCTGAGCCGGCACCTGAGCCTGGGGACGTTGTCTGCGGGTGCGTCGTGGCTGGGCGCGCAGTTCCCCGCGCCCCTTTGGGGCGCCGCTCAGGGTGCTGTCCGTGCCCACACCGGTGCGTGGTCCGAGCCGCCGGCGTCCCGGCGGTCGCCCGGATCGTCGTCGACCGACGGCAGCGGTGTCTCCTGGAGCGGCACCCCCGTCCCCGCCCCGGTCACCCGGTCGAGGAGCCGATGGCTGACCAGGATGTGGTCGATCAGTTCGGGGCGCCCGGCGTGGATACGGGAGAAACGCTGCTTCTCCGGGATGAGCGGAGCGATGTTCCAGAGCCGGACCGCGTCACCCCGGTCGGGCCGGTCGAACCCGGGGGTGCCGATCTCGGAGCCGGGCGGGCCCTGCAGGATCTGTGTCGTCGCGGCGGTGACCTCGTCGTTGAGGTCGCCGAGCACGGCCACGTCCCGCTCCTTGCCCCTGCCGTCCAGGAGACGGTCGGCGACGGCACGCAGCGTCGTCGCCTCGGCGGCCCTCCGGTACAGGGCGTACGCGCCGTAGCGGGCCCGTTCGCCCTCGTTCCGTGGCTGGAACCGCCCGCCCGGGTACGTCAGCAGCTTCGACTTCAGATGGCAGACCGCCACCGACAGGGTCACGTCCGTGCCCGGAACCACCACCTCCACCGCCAGGAACCCGCGGCCCGTCCGGGGCACCGGTTCGCCGTCGTCGTCGCCCTGGACGGGCCGCAGCGGCGCGGGGAACTCATTGGTGTCGATGACCGTCCGCGCCGCCGGCCGGCTGAGGAAGCCGACGCGGATGCCCCGGCCGTCCGGATGCGCCGAGAGCACGATGTGCCAGTCGCCGTCCAGCATCCCGGCCAGGTCCTCCAGCGCGGCCGGGTCGCCGACCTCCTGCACCCCGAGCAGCGTGGGATCGAGTTCCCTGACGACCCCGGCCAGCCTGGTGAGCTTCGCCTCGTACGCGGCCTCGGTACGCGGGCCGAACGCCCCGCCGGGCCGGTACAGGTTCTCCAGGTTCCAGGTGCCGAGGAGCATGCCGGGCTCCTTCCCGGACGGGCCTCCCCAAGGGCGCCGCCCGTCGAATGGTGAGGCCGAGGGACGGTCCTCGGGCTCAGAGTGCGCGCGAAACCGGCCCCGGGACAGGGCGGGGACAGGATGCGCGGTTCACGTCACCCGGCGGCACGATCCCGCCGTACCGTGGCGTGATGACCTCGCCCGAGCCCACGCCCGACGCGAAGACCGGCCCACCGGATTCCCCGGCCGCCCGCGCACCCGGGGCCGCCGATCTCGTCATCACCGGATGCACCGCCCTCGTCCACGACGAACGCGAACAGATCGGCTTCGTCGAGGACGCCACCATCGTCGTACGCGGCGGCCGTATCGAGACGATCACCGGCGACCCGGCCGACCTCCTCCCAGCCGGCCCCGCCGGCGCCGAGCACCTCGACGCCCGTGGCCAGGTCGCGATGCCCGGCCTGGTCAACTGCCATACGCACACCCCGATGGTGACCCTGCGCGGCATCGCGGAGGACCTGCCCATCGACGAGTGGTTCAACGACATCGTCTGGCCCATCGAGTCCAACCTCCAGGAGCGGGACATCGAGTTGGGGGCGCGGCTGGCCTGCGCCGAGATGATCCGCGGCGGGGTCACCTGCTTCGCGGACCACTACTTCTCGATGGACACCGTCGCCGCCGTGACCGCCGAGAGCGGGCTGCGCGCCAACCTCGGGCAGGCCTTCTTCTCCTCCCAGGGCGCCGAGGGCCGTGAGCGGTCGCTCGACTTCGCCCTGAGGCACCGCGACACCGCCGACGGCCGGATCACCACCTCGCTCGCCCCGCACGCGCCCTACACCGTGGACGACGCCGACCTCGCCGCGACCGCCCGGCTCGCCCGCGAACACGGCCTGCCCGTGCACATCCACGCCGCCGAGAACCGCGACCAGACCGACGCGAGCCTCGCCCGCCACGGCCGTACCCCGATCGAGATCCTGGCCGGGGCCGGTCTCCTCGACACCGATCTGCTTCTCGCGCACGGCACCGGCATCGTGGAGCGCGACCTCCCCGTCCTCGCCCGCGCGACCGGCCGTATCGGCGTGGCCAGCGCACCCCGCGGCTATCTCAAGTTCGGCTGGCCCACGACCACTCCGGTACGCGCCCTGCGCGAACTGGGCATCCCCGTGGGGCTCGCCACGGACGGGGCCGCCTCCAACAACTCCCTGGACGTATGGGAGTCCATGGCGCTCACCGCGCTGGCGCAGAAGTTCACCGAGGCCGACCCGCGCCGGCTCACGTCCCGTCAGGCGCTGCACCACGCGACGCTGCAGAGCGCCCGGGCGGTCGGGCTCGGTGAGCGGATCGGCAGCCTCGCACCGGGCCGCAGGGCCGACATCGTCCTGGTGGACCTGAGCGGCCCGCACACCCAGCCCGTGCACGATCTCGCCGCCACCCTCGTGCACAGCGCCCGCTCCGGTGACGTACGCACGACGATCGTCGACGGGCGGATCCTCATGCGGGACCGGGAACTCCTGACCCTCGATGTCCCGTCGGTGGTACGGGAGATGAACGAACGCATGCCCGCCCTGATCAACCGCGCCCACGGCAGGCGGATCCAGGAGTACGAGACCTGAGACGCACCCCGGCCTCCGCCGGCGGGCCCGGAAAAGAATCTCCGAAAAGAATGTCCGGCCCACCGATGAGTTCCGGCGCTTCCTCCGGTCCACCCCTGACAAGGCACCGCACCGAAGGAGTAGCGATGACGCTTCCGCGGATCGTGTCGCGCGACCAATGGCAGGCCGCGCGCGAGGAACTGCTGGTCAGGGAGAAGGCCGCGACCCGGGCCAGGGACGCGCTCAACGCCGACCGGCGGCGGCTGCCCATGGTCGAGATCGACAAGGAGTACGTCTTCGAGGGCGGCGACGGCAAGGCGACGCTGCTGGAGCTCTTCGAAGGGCGGCAGCAACTCGTCGTCTACCACTTCATGTTCGCGCCCGAGTGGGACGCGGGCTGCCGCAGCTGCTCGGCGTTCGTCGACCAGCTCGGGCACCTGGCGCATCTGCGCGCGCGGGGCACCGAGTTCGCGGTGATCTCCAGGGCGCCGTACACGAAGATCCTGCCCTTCAAGGCGCGGATGGGATGGACGCTGCCCTGGTACTCGTCGTACGACAACGACTTCAACCACGATTTCCGGGCCTCGTTCACGACGGGCGCGGGCGACGACGGCCAGGAGCCCTACGAGCGGCCGGGAGTGAGCTGTTTCCTGCGGGAGCGGGAGCGGATCTTCCACACGTACTCGACGTACGCGCGCGGACTCGACGGGCTGGGCTCCACCACGAGTCTCCTGGACCTCACCGCGCTCGGCCGGCAGGAGGAGTGGGAGAAGCCCGAGGGGCGCGCGTCGGCACTGGGGGCGCCCGCGGGCAGCGAGCGCATCCGGTATCACGACGAGTACGAGGACTGAGCGCGGTCGCCCGGAAGTTCCCCCATCCGTTGTGACCGTGTGTCGACTACGTCTCAGTAACGTCACTTCGCGAGACCTTCACCCCATGATGAGCGTTTAACTCTTCAAGGGCTCTCACGAGAGCAGCGCTACATGGAGGTACAGGATGTTGAACGGTCGAACGGTGCTGGAGCGCTTTCCGGCCGGTGGGCCGCGTGGTTCCTGGCCCGCGGAGGAGTTCGCGCAGGCGCGCCGCCTTGAGGGGCAGCACGTGGACGTCGTGATGGACCTGTCGACGGACACCTTCCTGGTCGTCGTGCGGGAACTCGTCGAGTAGGGCGGTCGAGCGTGCGCCGCCATGCCGGCCGCCGGGGGTCTCACCCCGCTTTCGGCGCCGGTACCTGCACCGAGAACTGCTCCGCCTGCAGTCCGTACAGCTCGGCGTAGACGCCACCCGTGGAGAGGAGCTCGTCCGGAGTGCCGGATTCCACGAGACGGCCCTGGTCGAGGACGTGCACCAGATCGGCATGGCGCACCGACGCCAGCCGGTGCGTGATGAGAATGACCGTCTGACCGGTACCCGCCAGGGCCCGGATCTTCTCGAAGACCTCCAGTTCGGCACGCGCGTCGAGGGCCGCCGTCGGCTCGTCCACGACCAGGATCGCGCCCCGCCGGTACGCCGCCCGCGCGATACCGAGCCGCTGCCACTGGCCGCCCGACAGCTCGTGCCCGCCGCTGAACATCCGGGCCAGCAGTGTGTCGAGGCCCCGCGGCAGATCCGCCACCACGTCCTCCGCGCCCGCCTCCGCGACCGACGTGCCCAGCCGCTCGTCGGTGAGCGGCGCCGAGGCCCGGCCGATCGCGACGTTCACCCGGGCCGTGAACGGCCACCGTTTGAAGTCCTGCGCCACCATCGCGATCCGCTCCGCGAGCTGATGCCGGTCGGCGGTCGCCGCGTCCACGTCGTCCCACAGGATCCGGCCGCGCTGTGGGGCGTACAGGCCGGACAGCAGTTTGACCAGGGTGGTCTTCCCCGAACCGTTCTCACCGACGAGTGCCACGATCTTGCCGAGCGGCACGCTGAGCGTCAGGTCCGACAGCGCGGGCCGGGCCGCGCTGCCCGGATAGGTGAACGTGACGTTCTCGAAGCGGATCTCGCGCGGCCGCTCGGGCAGGAGTGCGCCGCCGACCGGGATCGTGCGCTCGGCCGCCTCCACGTACAGGCGCTGCAGATCCCCGACGAACAGGGCCTCCTCGTGGAGGGTGTTGACCTCCAGGACGAGCGTGTCGAGGTTCGCGGAACCGGTCCGGATCGCGATGACCGCCGTACCCGCCACGGACAGCGCCATCGCCCCGGCCAGCAGCAGCCCGCCGAGGGTCGCGTACGTCGCCACGGTGGCGAGGCCGGTCCAGGCGGCCGCGATCAGGCCCGTCCGGGCCTCCAGACGGGCGAGCCGGGCCTGCTCGGCCTCGGCGGCCTCCGACATCGCGCGGAAGTGCCGCAGCAGGAACGGGCCGACACCGTGGACGCGGATCTCCGGCGCGGCGGCGGGCTCGGTGAGCAGATTGCCGATCAGCCGGCCGGCCCGGGCGTGCTGCACCCAGGCGTGCCAGGACGCGTACCGGCGCCGGGCGATGGTCAGCGCGCTCCAGGCGCTCGGCAGCGTCATCGTCATCAGCAGGGGCAGCAGCGCCGGATGCAGCACGGTGAGGACGCCGGCCGCCGCGATCAGCGAGATCATCGCGTTCACCACGCGCGTGGCGATCCCGATCATGCGCCGGGCGGACGAGGCGCCGTACTGCGCGGTGTCGAGCAGCTTGTGGAACGCCTCGTCCTCGATCGCCGACAGTTCGACCGTCGCCGCCCGCTCCAGGTACAGCTCCGTCGCGACGCGCTCCACCTTCGGTTCGAGGCGGCCGGTCGCGTACGTGGAGGCGCCCCGCAGCAGTGCGGCGAGGAGCGTCACCACGGCGACCGTGACGAGCGCGGGCGCCGCGTCCCGGAGCCGGTCCGCGACCGGGCCGCTCGCCATCAGCCGGCCCAGGACGCTGTTGACCGCCAGCAGACTCACCGCCTGGGCCAGACCGCGGCCCACCTCCGCGCCCAGGACGGTCCGCGCGGCCCGGCGGTCCGCCTGCCAGGCCAGCCGGAAACTGGCCGCGAGCAGGGCGGGCAGCCGCGTCACCATGGCACGGAAGTTCAGCTCCATGAACGCGTCGGAGTGCTGCGACCAGCCCATGTCGTAGCGGAGCGGACCGCCGAACAGAAGGCGCTCGGACTCGGAGGGCTCGGGCCCGTCCGCCCCGGGTTTCTCGCTGTCGCGCGTGACCCTTTTCGACGATCCCACCGACTCGGCAGACCCCACCGATGACCTCCCCGATCGAGGGCGAACGGCCACTATCGCGGGGCCGGGCGCTCCCGGGCAGGGCGCGTGCCCGCTCCTGAACGGCGTATCCGGAGCACGCCCGGCGCTTGCGGCCGCGTGAGGTGCCATCCCCTGGAACGCGTGCTTCCACGCACCGGGGGGCGGAGGAATGAGCGGGGGACGACCGCGGCGAGCGCACGGTTCGGCTACGGGTCGGCCGGCCGGCCATCGGCCGGGGGCGCCCCGGGGTGCCGGGCGGGGGCTCCGGCCCCGCTCAGACCGCACCCCACCTGCCCGTACGGATCAGCTCGTGCAAGCCCGGCCGCACGGATCACGGATCGAGCCGTACGGATCGGGCCCGAGCACATCCGCTCGTACGGATCGCGGGCCCGAGCACATCCGCTCGTACGGATCAGCTCGTACGGATCAGCTCGTACGGGTCACGCGCTGATCGGGCGGGACCAGGCCGGTGGCGTTCCGGTCACCCGGCACAGGGCCAGGTAGAGGGGGATCGGCGGGGTGTACGGCAGCGTGCCGTCCGGTGTGTGGATCAGCCCGGGGAACGTGGGCGAGGCGGGAACGAGCGCTCCCGTGGCGTAGTGCGCGGGCGAGGGCCACTCCAGTGCGACATCCGAGTCGGAGGGCACGAGCCACCACCAGTGCGTGCTGTCGGCGTACACACAGCCGACGCGCGGCAGCCGGGGCATGAGCAGCGGGCCGAGTCTCGCGGGCATCGCCACCGCGTCGCAGCCCAGCGGGGCCTGCATGCCCTCCGGCACGGCCAGTGGCCGCGAAGCGCCCGGGCCCGACGCGGTCCGGCCGCGCTCGATGCGGACCAGCGTGTTCAGGTTCAGCACCCTTGGCGTACCGGCCGAGGTAGCCCTCACACCCATGCAGCCCCCGCTCGTGTTCCCAATGTCTTCGGTCCCGTCCGGTCGGTCCTGGCTCTTCGGTGTCGCGACGCCTGCGTCCGGCGGCCGGGGATGGAACGATTCGGGTCAGAACCATTCATTCCCGGCCGGGGGTATGTGCACCCCCGTCTGCGAGGAGCCGGCAGGGGCCGGCCGGCTCCTCGCACTCCAGCCCAGGTCCGACCGCGGCTCGACGCCGTTGTTCGCCGTCCGCGGCAGTTCCGCCCAGACCAGAAGTCCGGGACCGGTTTCCTGGGCGCCCCAGGCAGTGCACATCGCCGCCACGAGGAGCAGTCCCCTCCCATGCTCCTCGTCGGGACGCTGTGGCGACGGGTGGGGCTCACCCGGCGCACATCCCTCGTCACGGACGGCTATCCGCACCAGTTCCGCGCCGTCGTGCAGCTCGCACACCACATGGCGGCTCGCCGTGTGCACGATGGCGTTGGTGACCAGTTCGGAGACGACGAGCTCTGCCGTGTCACAGGTGTCCTCGCAGACCGCCCAGCCCGACAGCCGGGCCCGCGTTAGGTGCCGGGCCTGGGCTGCTGAGCCAGGGTGTGCGGCCAGCTCGAAGCGGAACCGGCGCTCGGCCGCCGTGTCGGGGCGTACCCCGGCGGTGGCAGTAAGACGGTCTCGGTTCACGGCTGCGGCTGTTCCTAACGGCGCGGACGGAATCACGTTTGCCACTATCTCCCCGTCGTGAACACTTGGCAAGTGTCACTCTGAAAATTGCAGAGTGCAGTGTTCTGAGCGGTATGGCCATGGCACACTGCTCGCAACAGCACGTGGCGCGGCGTCAGTTGGGTACCCGTACGGGGCCCGAACGGGCGCCGCCCCGGCTGTCTGGACAAAAGTGGAGGTGGACGTGAGCGAGCCGCGGTCCGCGCCGACGGTGGGGCAGGTCGTCCTCGGACGGCGTCTGCTGGACCTGCGGGAACGCGCGGGGCTCAAGCGTGAGGAGGCGGCACGCATTCTGCGTGTCACCGCCGCCACCGTCCGCCGTATGGAGATGGCCGAGGTAACCCTCAAGATCCCGTATCTTCAGCTCCTGCTGAAGTCGTACGGCGTCTCCGACGACGAGGCCGACGCGTTCGTCATGCTCGCCGAGGAGGCGAACCAGCCGGGCTGGTGGCAGCGGTTCCACGACATCCTGCCGGGCTGGTTCTCGATGTACGTGAGCCTGGAGGGCGCCGCCGCCCTCATCCGTTCGTACGAACCCCACTTCGTGCCCGGAGTGCTGCAGACCGAGGAGTACGCGCGTGGCGTCATGCGGTCCGGCGCCGTCGGCCAGACCAGACCCGAGGACATCGAGCGGCACGTGGCGCTGCGCATGCAACGCCAGGAGCTGCTGACGCGCGAGGGCGCGCCCCGGTTCTGGGCCGTGATGGACGAGACCGCCCTGCGCCGCCCGGTCGGCGGCCCGGAGGTCATGCGTGGCCAGATCGACAGACTGCTGGAAGCCACGACACTGCCCAACGTGACGCTGCAGGTCGCCCCGTTCTCCTCGGGGCCGCACGCGGGCACGTACGGGCCGTTCGTGCTCTTCCGCTTTGCCATGCCCGAACTGCCGGACATGGTCTACAGCGAGTACCTGACCGGCGCCGTCTACCTGGACGCGCGTACCGAGGTGGCAACCCACCTCGAGGTCATGGACCGCATGGCGGCTCAGGCCGCCACGGCACATCGCACGAAGGAGATCCTGCTGGATCTCCGCAAGGAGCTGTGAATGGATCGCATCAAGTCCCGGATACGCCTCGCGCGGATCTACAACGGCATGCCCGCCAGGGAACTGGGCAGCGAGGGCTGGCACAAGCCGTGGAGCGGTGGGAACGGCGGCAACTGCCTGGAGGCGATGAAGCTCGCCGACGGACGGATCGCGGTCCGTCAGTCGGCCGACCCGGACGGTCCTGCCCTCATCTACACCCCCGGCGAGATGACCGCGTTCATTCAGGGTGCCAAGGCGGGGGAGGCGGACTTCCTGCTCTCCTGAGGTCGTCGGCGAATCCGCCGGCCGGTTGCTGAAGAACCGATTCTTCAGGCGGTCGCCGCAGGGAAGCCGAAACCGCTTCAGAACCAGGACCACATGCGGCGCGGGGCGTCCACGAGCCTGCTGACCGCCACCACCGACAGCGGAGGCTGCTCGGCCCGGTCCGGACCGAGGCTCAGCGCGTAGTAGATCTGCTCGATGGACGGCGGCCCGACCGCGAGGTTGCGGCGGACCGCGCCCGACGGGGATTCCCGCCCGGCCCGCACGAGGTAGGCCGCGGCCATCGTCCCCGTACGGCCCACTCCCGCCCCGCAGTGCACGAACACCGGCCCCGGGGCCGCACCGACGACGCCCAGAAAGCGCCGGACCTGGTGCGGCGTCGGGGTCTGTCCGTCCCGCACGGGCAGCCGTACGACGTCCAGGCCCGCCCTGCGCGGTCCGGCGAGCCGCTCGGCGGACAGGTCCTCGGCGCGCAGGTCGACCACGGTGGTGAAGCCGAGCCGGGCCAGTTCCCGGTAGCCCTCGGGCGAGGGGGCGCCACCGCGCCAGAGCCCGCCTGCGGCGTCCACCGGCTGGAAGTGGTGGATCCCCCGCACCGGGTGGGTCCCGGCGGGCGGCGGTGTCTGTTCACGCGCCCAGTACGACAGCGCGAGGACGCCCAGGGCGCCGGTGGCCCAGAGGGCGAGATAGCAGAGGCCGAGGGCCGCGAGCGCGCGCGGCAGGGTTCTGCGCAGGGTCCGGCACGGCGTGCGGCGGGAACGGCTCCCGGGCAGCGTGAGGCGGGGTGGTGGCGGGGGCGGGGCGAGGACAGCCATGGGCGACCCGGAGGCTCGGGGACGAGGCGCGCGTCGGCATCGTAACCCCGGGCACCGGCAGCGGGCGGTGCCCGGGAGTCGGCAAGGGGTGGTGCCTGGGGGTCGACAACGGGTGGTGCCCGGGAGTCGGCAACGGGTGGTGCCCTGGCATCGCCCGTCGTCGGTGGCCGGGCGGGCTCAGTCGTCGTCCGCGTCCGCGTCGCCGACACCGACCACCGTGAGGTGCGTACGGTCCAGGCCGGTGTCCTCCAGACAGCCGCGCAGGCGCATACGGTCGTGGTCGCTCAGCGCGGGCCGGACCACTCCGGCGAAGAGCCCGTCGCCCAGTTCGCCGAGGCTGGCGCGGCTCAGCGGTACGGACGTCGAGTCCCGGCAGCGTTCCCAGAGCTGGCGCGCGGCGAGGGACTGCCGTTCGGCGGTCATGCCCGCGCCGCGCATGTCGATCCGCAGGAGCAGGGAGGTCGCCTCGGAGTCCCTCGCCTCCTCCTCGCGGGTCTGCGTGAGGTCGGCGAGCCCGACGACGAGCGCCGCCAGCAGTACGCTTCCGACCACGCCCGCGGCGAGTACGCGCAGGGTACGGCCGCGGTCCCGCCGGGCGCCCGGCGGCGGCAGGTCGTCCAGGTCCGTACCGCCGTCCGGATCGGGGGCGGCCAGGACGGCGAGGCGCCCGGCCAGCCGCCGCTCCGCCGTGGGCCGGGCCGTGGCGGACGCGATCCGCTGCACGAGCCAGGCGAGCCCGGAGAGCAGCACACCGGTGACCATCAGGACCGGTACGAAGACGTAGGTGGGGCTGGTCGGTTCGTCCTCC
The DNA here is from genome assembly GCF_042677425.1 of Streptomyces sp. NPDC127119. NCBI lineage: Bacteria > Bacillati > Actinomycetota > Actinomycetes > Kitasatosporales > Streptomycetaceae > Streptomyces > Streptomyces sp. NPDC127119. Next base: position 107,670 of record NZ_JBHXTO010000005.1, read on the forward strand.
AGCCAGCGGAACCGGTTCCCGCCCGGACCCGGCGGGGCCTCCTTCTCCCGCAACCGCGCGAGGACGTCCTCCTGCCGCCGGTCGGCGTCGCGCATCCGTTCCTCGATCCGCGCGAGCCGCCCGAGCAGCACGATCCCGAGGAGCAGCACCTCGACGACGAGCAGCAACACCCCGCAGAGGATGGCTCGTTGCCACTGCCACCGGTAGAGATAGACGACGACGTACGTACCGGCGCCCGCGGCTGCCGCGCCGCCGAAGAGGTAGGCGACGCGCCTCATCGCGTACCTCGGCCGGGTGAGGGTGAGGGTGAGGGTGAGGAGGAAGGGGAGGGGGCGGGGACGGATGCGGGGGCGTCCGCGCGTACCTCCTTGTCCGGGGGTGCATCCCCGTCCGGGTGTACGTCGCCGGTGGCGCCGTCGACCGTGAGGCGGGAGCCTGCCGGGAATCGGCGTACGGCGTCCGTGGCCCCGACGACCGTGGGCAGACCGAACTCCCTTGCCAGAACGGCCAGATGGGAGAGAGGGCTGCCGGTCTGCGCGACGAGTCCCGCGAGCCCGGGCAGGAGCGGGGCGAGCGCGGGGTCGAGCGTGCGGACGACGAGCACGGGGTCCGGTGGTCGTGGGCCGGTGCCGTCCCAGGCCGTCCCGGTGGCCCGGCCCCCGGACACGCCCTGTCCCTCGCCCCCGCCGCCCTTGCCCCCGCCTCCTCTGTCCTTCGTGCGCTCGGCGACGACCGTGCCGTTCTCGGCGAGTCGGAACGCGTCGGGCAGCGGTGCCGACGTTGCCCTCGGCAGCCGTTCCCCGAAATCACCGGGCAGGACGCCGTGTTCGAGCGCGTCGACGAGTTCGGGCCAGCGCAGCAGCCCCACTTTGGATCCGACCGGAGCATGGGCCTGATCCCCAGGCACGGTCAGTCGCCGCGCGGCGTCCCGTACCAGCCGGACCTGAAGCTCCTGAACCCAGCGGACGCGCAGCCGCAGGGACTCACGAGGGGGGAGGGGGAGTGCGGCTGCCGTTGGCCTGATGGGCCCGCCGTCCACCTCCGCGGGACCGGCGGGGATGGTGGGGCTGGCGGGGGTGGCAGAGGTGGCGGGGCTGGCGGGGCTCGCCGGGAGTCTCAGGTTCCGGTTCAGGCTGGGAGCCACCAAGGCCAGCACCAGCGGTTGCCGGGCCACCACCTGGTGGTCCGGTACGCCGCGGGCGCGCGCCTCCGCGAGGACGGCGAGGGCCGTACCCGCGGCCGTTCGCGATGCCGGGTTCGATGTCCTGTCCACGGCCGTCGCCAGGGTCTCGGGCAACAGAGCGCCGGCGAGGGCTTCCTGGGCGTGCAGCGAGACCAGGACGGTCCGGCTCCAGCGCAGGGCGGCGACGAGTTCACGACGGGCGAGCCGGTCCGGGGGCGGTGTCTCGGCGAGCCGTCGGTCGACATCGGCGATCAGGTCCGTCGCGAGACCGGGCAGCGCCGCGGTCAGCCGGCCCACCCGCCACGCGGCGGCCAGCCTGCGGGCACCCGGCGCCGGATTGAGCAGCGCCGCCCATCGATGCCGTGGCGGGACGGCGCCCAGCAGCCGCAGATCCGCCGCGGCCCGCCCGCCGACCGTCGTGACGACCGGCACCGCCCGCAGGTGCCGCCGTGGCGCGGTGCCCCCGATGTCGAGCGCGGCGGCCAGCCCCCGTGCCATCGGCGCCACCCACAAGTCCTTTTCCAACGGCTCCAGTTGATCCGGCAGGGTCTCCGCGACCGGGCCGGGACCGAGCAGTCGTGCCCCGCGCGCGGGCCGCGCCGCCATCGCCGTGATGGGGCGGCTCTGGAACAGCCACAGCCGCCCCGCCGCGTCGAACCCGAACTCGATGTCCTGCGGCCCGCCGAAGACCCCGCGCGCCTGCCGGGCCAGCCGAGCGAGTCGGCGCAGTTCGGTGGACCCGAGCAGCTGTTCGGCGCCCTCGGGGCCGGTGTGGGACAGGCGGCCCCGCCGGGTCAACCAGTAGGTGGTGCCCGGCTGTTCGCCGCTGACCAGTGCGTCCGGTCCGCCGCGCACCGCGCTCACCAGCATCCGGTCGGACCGCCCCTCCAGGGGATCGGCGCCGAACAGCACCCCTCCCACCCGGGCCGTGAGCATGGGCTGGACCAGCACGGCCATCGGTGCGACCGAGCCGTCCGGCCGGTGGGCCGAGTCGAGCACGGTCCGTACGGCCGCCCGGAAGTCGTGCCAACCCCGCACGTCCAGCACGGACGCGAACTGCCCCGCCAGGGACGACTCCTGCGTGTCCTCCTGCGGAGACGAGGACCGTACGACGAGGGGGAGGGCGCCACCGTCGGAGAGCTGCCGCCAGGCGCGGCGCAGCTGTTCGGAGTCCCCGTCGCCTGATTGCCACGGGCCGCTCTGCCAAGGTTCGCCCTGCCGCGGTTCGCCCTGCCATGGTTCGCTCTGCCGTGGGTCGTCGTCGGCGCCGTCCGGCTCGGTGGACCGTGGCCCGTTGCTCCACGGCAGGACGAACCCCGGCAGCACAGGCAGCCCGGCCCTCGCCGCACGGGCGAGATGCGCGGCCTTGGAACCGGCGAGCACGATGCGCGTGGCCTGCGGATCGCTCAAGGGGACGGCGTACGCGGGACGGCGTGCGCCCCGTTCCTCCCCGTCGCACGCACCGTCTTCGTGACGTTCGTCAACCGTCGTCATCGAGCACCCTCCAGGACCGGCCGCCAACAGGGGGGACGCGCGGGGGTGGCCCTGCGCCTGACGACGGAACGAAGGATGGGGGCGGGTTCCTGCCGGACCGGCCGAAGAAACCGACCGATGAAACGGCCGCGTCAACAACGCGCCTCCTGAAGCGATGATCCCACCGCGTGTTCTCTCGCAGGCCGGCACAGGGTCGTCTTCCGGCCACCTGCCTGATGGCCCCTCCACAGGAAGCGGCCCTGCCGAGGGGCCAGGGCGCCAGAAAGCCAGAAGGCCAGAATGCAGAATGCAGGGGGCAGGGGGCCCAAGGGACCCGGGGGCTCGGGGGCTTACGGAGGTGGCAGCGCGGCGCACAGCGCGTTCAGCGCGGCTCCGTAGGCGTGCTCCGAGGGCGTGGCATAGCCCACGACGAGGCCGTCCGGCGCGCTCATGGCCGCCTCCGGGTGCCGGAACTCCGCGAGCCCGTCCAGCGAGAGCCCCTGCCACACGGCGGCCTTCACCGCGGACCGCTCAGTGCCTGGCGGCAACCGCAGCACCGCGTGCAGCCCGGCCGCGATCCCGGTGACCTCGACATGCGGCGCCTGCGCGGCGAGCGCCTCGACCAGCCGGTCCCGCCGCCTCCGGTACCGCTGCCGCATCCGCCGTACATGACGGTCGTACGAGCCCGACCCGACGAAGTCCGCGAGCGTCAACTGGTCCAGGACGCTCGCCCACGCCTCCCGCTCGCCCTTGACTGCCAGCACGGCGTCGACGTACCGCTCGGGAAGGACCATCCAGCCCAGCCGCAACGCGGGCGACAGGCTCTTGCTGACCGAACCGATGTGGACGACCCGCTCCGGGTCCAGGCCCTGGAGGGCTCCGACGGGCTTGCGGTCGTAACGGAACTCCCCGTCGTAGTCGTCCTCCAGAATCACCCCTCCACGCGCGCGTGCCCAGTCGACGGCGGCGGCACGCCGTGCGGGATGCAACGGCCCGCCGGTCGGGAACTGGTGCGCCGGCGTGAGCAGCACCGCCCGCTCCCTGCCGAGGCCGTCGACCCGGGCGCCGTCCTCGTCGAGGGCCAGCGGGACGGTCCGTACCCCTGCCGCCGTCAACAGCTCCCGATGGAAGGGGAGGCCGTACGCCTCGACGGCCAACGGGCCCCGCAGCACCGCGGGGAAGAGCAGTCGCAGAGCGTGCGCGAACCCCGAACAGATCACGATCCGCCCCGGCTCGGTACGGACCCCACGCGCGCGTGCCAGGTACTCCGCGAGCGCCTCCCGCAGTTCGGGCCGCCCCGCGGGATCACCGGGCCCGAACGCCTCTGCGGGGGCCCGCTGAAGGGCCCGCCGATAGGAGGCGAGCCAGGCGGTACGCGGGAACGCCGACGCGTCCGGGGTGCCCTGCCGCAGATCGTGCCGCGGCCCACGCGCGCGTGGAGGAGCTTTCCTGGGTACGCGCTTCTCGGCGCCCAGCGGTTCGGCCCGCTCGGCGACCTGGGTGCCCGACCCCTGGCGCGCCGTCAGCCAGCCCTCCGCGACCAGTTCGGCGTAGGCGTCGGCCACCGTGTTGCGCACGACTCCGAGGTCGGCGGCGAGCGAACGGTACGGAGGAAGACGGGTACCCGGAGCGAGCCGCCCGCTGCGGATCGCCTCGCGCAGCGCATGGATCAGGGCGGCACGACGACCACCCGGACCGGACAGTTCCAGATGCAGGTCGGCGCCGATGCGCTCCGCCGAATTGACCCATGAATCCGCCATGGAAGTGCACCCTACCGGGGGTCGCCGACACCCATAGATTCATCTGCATGACGACGAACAGCACGCACACGACGAACGCGAGCGTTACTGAGACCGCTGAGACCGCTGGGACGACTGAGATGGCTGGGGCGATCGCGGTTCCTGGGGTGGCCGAAAATGGTCGCTTCGCCCGACCCGTCCGCCTCGACTTCGCGAAGTCCGCCCCCAAGGTCTTCCGCGCCCTCGTCGGCTTCGACGCCGCGGCCCGTGAAGGGCTCGACCCCGCCCTCGTCGAGCTGATCCAGATACGCGCTTCGCATCTCAACCACTGCGCGTACTGCCTCCACATGCACACCAACGACGCCCGCAAGGCAGGCGAGAGCGAGGACCGGCTGCACATGGTCGCGGTGTGGCGCGAGGCCCCGCACTTCTTCTCCGCGCGGGAGCGGGCGGCCCTCGCACTGACGGAGGCGGTCACCCTGGTCGCGGCCGACGGCGTACCGGACGACGTCTACGCCGAGGCCGCCACGCACTTCGACGACGAGGAACTGGCCCGGATCCTGGCCCTGACCTTCGCGATCAACACCTGGAACCGCGTCGCCCTGTCGACGGCGAAGAGGGCGGGCACGGACCAACGCTGAGCGCTGCCGGCTGAGTGCTGCCGGGGGAGGGGAGGGGCTTGCTGCGCGTGGAGGGCTGGGGCTGAGGGCTGCGGTCTCGGGGCTTGGGGCTTGGGGCTTGGGGGCGCAGGCTAGGCCGTCATGGGGCGGTCGTGCGGCCCGATCGGTGCGGGCAGCCGCGAGTCGCCCGTCAGTCGGCGGTCCACCGTTGCCGCCACCGCCCGGCCCTCGGCGATCGCCCACACGATGAGCGACTGGCCGCGCGCCGCGTCCCCGGCGGCGTACACCCCCGGCACATTGGTCGCGAAGTCCGCGTCCCGGGTGATCGTGCCGCGCGGGCCGAGGTCTAGGCCGAGCTGGTCGACGAGCCCGTCGGAGCGATCGGGGCCCGAGAACCCGAGCGCCAGCAGCACGAGGTCGGCGGGGAGCGCCCGCTCGCTGCCGGGACGCGGCCGGCGGTCGGCGTCGACCTCGACGAGATGCAGCGAAGACACCCGGCCGGACGCGTCCCCCGTGAAGCGGAGCGTGGACGCCGCGAAGAGCCGGGCGTCCGCGTCGGCCGCGGGCGAGGTCTCCAGGGCCCCGGCCTCCTCGTGCGCGGCCGACAACCGGTAGATCTTCGGGTACACCGGCCACGGCTCGGAGTCCTCGTCGCGCTCCGCACCGGGCTGTGCGTAGATGTCCAGCTGGGTCACGGACTTCGCGCCCTCGCGCACCGCCGTACCCAGACAGTCGGCCCCGGTGTCACCTCCGCCGACGATCACGACGTCCCTGCCCGCCGCGGACAGCGGAGACGCCTCCAGGTCCCCCTCACACACCCGGTTGGCCAGCGGCAGATACTCCATCGCCTGATGGATACCGCTCAACTCCCTCCCCTCTAAGGTCAGTTCACGCCACGCCGTGGCGCCCACGGCGAGGACGACCGCGTCATGGCGCGCTCGCAGCTCGGCCGCCCCGATGTCCCGGCCGACGGCGGTCGACGTACGGAACTTCGTACCCTCCGCCCGCATCTGCTTGATCCGACGCTCCAGATGCCGCTTCTCCATCTTGAACTCGGGGATGCCGTACCGCATCAGCCCCCCGATCCGGTCGTCGCGCTCGTACACGACGACGGTGTGCCCGGCCCGGGTCAGCTGCTGCGCCGCCGCCAGTCCCGTCGGACCCGAGCCGATCACCGCGACGCTCCGCCCCGACAACCGGTCCGGCGGCTGCGGCGGCGCGAACCCGTCCGCCCAGGCCCGGTCGGCGATGGCGACCTCGACGTTCTTGATGGTGACCGCGGGCTGGTTGATCGCCAGCACACAGCCCGCCTCGCACGGCGCGGGGCACAGCCGCCCGGTGAACTCGGGGAAATTGTTCGTCGCGTGCAACCGGTCGCTCGCCCCGCGCCAGTCGTCGCGCGCCACCAGGTCGTTCCACTCGGGGATCAGATTGCCCAGCGGGCAGGCGTCGTGACAGAAGGGGATGCCGCAGTCCATGCACCGGTCGGCCTGTGTCCGGACGATCGGCAGCAGGGCCCCGGGGACGTACACCTCGTCCCAGTCACGGACCCGGTCCTCGACGGGCCGACGCGGCCATTCCTCGCGGGAGGAGTTCAGGAAACCCTTGGGATCGGCCATGGCCGTCTCCCTCACGTACACGCACGGGGCCCCGTACGGCGCTCACCACCGTCTCGGCTCCACCCTGTCCGACGCCGTCGTCGGGGCGGTGGGCCGCGAGGCCTGTTGGCAGACTCTTCCCGCCACGATACGACGCCACGGCCGCGTCCGCCCCAGGTGGACGCCGCCCCCGTGTCCTCAGGTCAGCGCCAGCAGGTACAGGGCCGCTCCGACCGCCGCGGCGACCATCCGTATGTGGTTCCACATCGACCACTCGCTCACATACGTGGGCCAGTACGCGATGGCCTCCGGTGTGCCGGGGTCCATCTCGGCCAGTTTGTTGTTGCGCGGGACGTTCGCCGCGATCGTGACCCCGAAGCAGCCGAACAGATACAGCGCGCTGCCCAGCAGCAGTTCCACCCTGCCCTCGTCGGGCCACAGCACGAAGGTGACCACCGCGATCACCGCGCACAGCGCGGCCGACCCGAGGAACACGAGCATGAACGCGGGCATCAGCGCGGTCACATTGATCGCCTGCATCGCCGCGACACCCTGCGCCGGCGGCAGCGAGGCCAGTCCCTTCATCACGAACGTCGAGAACGCGCAGAACACCCCGGCCACCAGCCCGGTGCCGAGCACGCCCACCACGGTGAGCACGAAGTACGGTCCCTCGATCATGGCAACTCCCGCGTAAGCAGAACCACTGGTCAACAACTCGCGCACCGTTCCCGGAACCGTGAGGGCCGGACCACCCCGAACCTCAAGATCCTGCCCGGCACCCCCTGTCACCACAAGTGAAATGCCGGCCGGTGAAGGCGGCCATGGCCGAGGTGCTCGACACCATGTCCAGGCGTCTCGGACCCGCCGCCGTCAGTCGTCCTCCCCCTCCCCGATCTGCCCGCCCTCCCGCCAGCCCGCCAGCGTCACCTCGACCGCGGCGGCGATCAGACGACGGGCCTCATGGCGCGCTACACCGTCCATCAACAACTGGTCGTACGGAGTCTCCGTGTGCCGAACCGCCGCGCGTACGGCCGAGACCACCGCGGCTTCGGACAGCGCCCGCCCGGCGGCGCTGCGCCCCACCCGCCCGCTGCCCCGCACCGAGGCGTGTGCGGCGATCGCGTGCGCCCGGTCGGCCGGACAGCCGGGAAACAGCCGCCGGATGTTCCGCGCGAACGCGTCCGTGAACCGCACATCCTCCGCAGCTCGCCGTCGCGCGTCCCGCAGCCTGCGCCGCCGTCTCGCCTCCGCGTCCGCCAGGCACCGCTGCTCCGCCCGCGCGAGCGCCGCCTCCTCGACCAGCACCCCCTGTCGCTCGTACCGGCTCCGCCGCCGGTTGAACCGCACCACGACCGCCGACAGCCCGCTCTCCTCCCGCGACCTGCGCGTCAACGCCGTGTCACCCCGGGGCAGGAACACCAGATGCCCGAGGTCGGCGCAGTCAAGGCATCTCGGCGCCCCCTCCTCCATGACCAGCAACGGGAGCGGCCCACGCCCGCACTCGCCGCAGTGCCGCCTCTTCAACGGCTGGACGACAAGAGGCCCGGTGCGGGGCGGGGGAGCAGCCATGGTCGCCATAAGCGGTTCCTTCCCGAACGGCACCCGCCCGCACGCCGACTCGCGCACCCCTTCTCCTCCCGCCGCCGCACTGTCCGTCACGCCCAACCGATGCCGCCGAACAGCTCCGCACGGGCACGCGGTCGCCGCACGGGTGTGCTCGCCCGGCATCATGGGCCGTGTGCGACTCGAAGCGATCACCTGGGACCGGCTCGGCGACCTCATCGCCGAGCGCCTGCTCGAACTGAAGCCGGCCGACGGCAGCCCCTGGCCGCGCATCGCCTTCGACGGGGCCCCGGCGGCCCGCCCCGGTGACCTCGCCGAACGCGTCGCCGAGGCCCTTCGTCCACGCGGTCGCTCCGCCCTGGTCGTCGGCACGGAAGGCTATCTGCGGCCTGCCTCGCTCCGGTTCGAGTACGGCCGCCAGGACGTGGACACCTACTACGACGGCTGGTTCGACACCGGCGCCCTGTGGCGAGAGGTCTTCGGCCATCTGGAACCCGACGGTGACGGGCGTGTCCTGCCCGACCTCCTGGATCCGGTGACCGACCGAGCCACCCGCACCCCCTACGTCCAACTCCCGCCCGGCGCACTGCTGTTGCTGCACGGACCGCTGCTCCTCCACCATTGGTTCCCCTTCGACTTCACTGTCCATGTACGTCTCTCACCGGCCGCACTGCGCCGCCGCACCCCGGAGGACGAGCACTGGACGCTCCCCGCGTACGAGCGGTACGAGACCGAGACGGCCCCGGGCGACACGGTCGATGTCCTGGTGCGGGCGGACGACCCACGCCATCCGGCGTGGAACGGCGGAAGAGAGGCGTGAGGCGTGAGCCGAGGAGCGGGACGGGGGCGTCAGGCCGAAGCCGTGGCCGTCCGGGTGCGTATCTCTCCGTACCCGGCGAGAATGTAGGGCGCCGGGACTAGCGGTGCGTGTCCGCGCCGCGCCGGCCGTCCGGCACCGGGAGGTACTACATGACCACCGCCGGAGACATCATGCACCGCGGCGCCCAGTGGATCCCCGCTCACGAGACCCTGGACCGGGCGGCACAGCTGATGCGTGAACTCAAGGTGGGTGCCCTGCCCATCAGTGACGAGAACGAACGGCTCTGCGGCATCCTCACGGACCGCGACATCGTGATCGGCTGTGTGGCCATGGGCCACGACCCGGCCCGCGTCACCGCGGGCGAGATGGCCAAGGGAACCCCGCGCTGGATCGATGCGAACGCCGACGTCAGCGACGTACTCGGTGAAATGCAGGAACATCAGATCCGTCGCCTCCCTGTGATCGAGAACAAGCGCCTGGTCGGAATGATCAGCGAGGCCGACCTGGCCTCGCACCTGACGGACGGACAACTCGCGAGCTGGGTCGAGAGCGTCTACGCGAAGAGCGACTCGCGCTGAGGGGCCGAGCACTCCGACAGCGGACGCCGATGCCTCCGTGCACTACAGGCACAACGTGCACTACGGGCACCATGGGCCACCGTGAACTCCCGCTCGTCCGGCGAGCCGTGCCGGACGAGCGCGGTCACAGCCAGCCGTTCCGCTTGAACCCCCGGTACAGGGTGAAGCACGCGACAGCGATCACGCCGACCGCCAAGGGATACCCGAACTTCCAGTGCAGCTCCGGCATGTGCTCGAAGTTCATGCCGTAGACACCGCAGACCATCGTCGGCACGGCGATCAGCGCGGCCCACGCCGTGATCTTCCGCATGTCCTCGTTCTGCGCCACGCTCACCTGCGCGAGATGCGCCTGCAGGATCGAGTTGAGCAGTTCGTCGAACGCGGCTATCTGCTCGGCGGCCCGCAGCTGGTGGTCGGAGACGTCCCGGAAGTAGGCCTGTATCTCCGGGTCGATCACCCGGATCGGCCGCGTGGCGAGATCCATGATCGGTCGGCCCAACGGGACCACCGCCCGCTTCAGCTCAAGGAGTTCACGCTTGAGCTGATAGATGTGCCCGGGGTCGGCCCGCGCGCCGTCCGCCGCGAACACGGCCGTCTCGACCTCGTCGATGTCCTCCTGCACGGAGGCCGTGACATTCAGATAGTCGTCCACCACGTGGTCCGCGATCGCGTGCAGTACGGCGGCCGGCCCCTTGGTGAGCTGCTGGGGATTGGCCTCCAGTTCCTCGCGCAGCGGGCCCAGCGAACCGTGCCGTCCGTGACGGACCGTCACCACGAAGTCCCGGCCCACGAACACCATGATCTCGCCGGTGTTCACCACCTCGCTGGTCGCGGTCAGTTCGGTGTGCTCGACGTAGCAGACCGTCTTGAACACCGCGAACAGCGTGTCGCCGTACCGTTCCAGCTTCGGGCGCTGGTGGGCGTCCACCGCGTCCTCGACCGCCAGCGGGTGCAGGTCGAAGAGCTCGGCGATACCCGCGAACTCCACCTCGGTCGGCTCGTGCAGCCCCAGCCAGACGAAACCGCCGTCGGCCTTGCGGACCCGCTCCACCGTCTCGACCAGATCGCGGCCGGCGGGGACCCTGGCCCCTTCCTCGTACGCCACGCAGTTCACCACCGCGGAGCCCAGCGGTGACCGGGCGGGGTGACTCAGGTCGACACGGGCACGCCGTCGTGTCAGCCGTGCCACTTTGCGGAGGCCGCCGACCCTGCTCAGGCTCGTGACCTTCCGCAGATTCCCTGCCATGGACATCTGGATCTCCCTGCGTGGATCTCCTCGCGCCGTGCTCTGCGCCTTGCCGCGGCCAGTCTGCCAGGATGTTTCGACGGCCGGTTCGGCCTGTGGGAACGGAACATTCCGCTCCGGAAAATCGCGGTCGTGGCGGAGCGAAGTCGTCTCCGGTGGCACCGCCCCCTCGCGTGCGACGCGCCCATATCGGGAGCGTCGACCCTCCGGAGAAAGCCTGACAAATGGGATGATCGGGGCATGATGCGAACCGACGGACATCTCCTCGACAACCGCCAGCCCGGGGCGGGGCAGCGATTCGACGCCCTCGCCGCTCTCTTCGACCCCACGACGTTCCGGCACATGGAACGGTTCGGCATCGGATCCGGCTGGCGCTGCTGGGAGGTGGGAGCGGGCGGCATGTCGGTGGTGTCCTGGCTCGCCAAGCGGGTCGGTCCCACCGGCCGGGTCTTCGCGACCGACCTCGACACCTCATGGGCACCCCCGGCCGTGCGGCCGCCGATTCAGCTGCGCGTCCACGACGTGGGCGTCGACGAGCCGCCGGCCGAGGGTTTCGACCTCGTGCACGCCCGGCTCGTTCTCGCGCATGTGCCGGACAGGGAGCGGGCGTTGCGCACGATGATCAGGGCGCTGCGGCCCGGCGGCCGGCTCCTGGTCGAGGACGCCGATCCCACCCTGCAGCCGCTGGCCTGCCCGGACGAGCGGGGCCCCGAGCAGCAGCTGGCCAACCGGGTGCGCCGAGCGATGCGCGACGTGCTCGCCGAGCGGGGTGCCGAACTCTCGTACGGGCGGCGGCTTCCCCGGCTGCTCCGCGAGGCCGGACTGCGGCAGGTCGAGGCGGACGCGTACTTCTCGCTCACCTCGCCCGCCTGCGGGGCCCTGGAGTCCGCGACGGTCGGCGAGGTCCGCGATCAGCTCGTCACGGCGGGCCTCGCCACCGACCAGGACATCGACCAGCACCTGGCGAACGTGGCCGCGGGCGGCATGGACCTGGCCACGGCACCGCTGATCTCGGCATGGGGGCGCAAGGTGTAGTGCCGTGTGAGGGGATGTCGCGCAGCGGTGGTCGGGCTATGCCTCCGCGCCCGGCGTGCCCGGCGCTTCCGCCTCCCGCCTGTCCGGCCTGCCGCCGACCTGCTCCACCGCCCTGGCTCCGGCCCGGCATCCCTCGGCGGTCGCCTCCTCCGGTCGGCGGCCCGCGAGCAGGGCGGCCAGGAAGGCTCCGGTGAACGCGTCGCCGGCGCCCGTGGTGTCGACGGGCGTCGCCGCTCGTGCCGGAACCCGGGCCCGGACCGTCCCCGACCGGGCGACAAGGGCTCCGGCATCGCCCTGTTTGACCACCACCAGCGGAAAGTGGCGGCTCAACTTGGCCGCCGCGTCCGCCGTATCGGGCAGGCCCGTCAGCAGACGGGCCTCGTCCCGGCTCGGCAGCAGGACGTCGACCCCCTCGGCGAGCGAGAGGAACCGGTCCACCCCCAGTTCGGCGAGGAACCCCGCCGACGCGGGATCCACGCTCACCGGTACTCCACGCGCGCGTGCCGACTCCACCGCCACCGACACCAGCGCCCGGCACGGCTCGGAGAAGAACAGATAGCCCGACAGATGCAGCCGTGCGACACCGTCGAGCAGTGCGGGAGACCAGTCGTCGGCGTTCAGGCGCAGGGAAGCACCGCTGTCCGTGAGGAAGGTGCGTTCCGCCGAGGCACCCGTGTCCACCAGGCAGATCACCGTCCCGGTCGTTGCCCGCGGGTCGACGACGAGGAGGGGACGCACACCGGACGCCACCAGTTCCCGCTCGTGCCACGCTGCCGAGTCGGCGCCCACCCGGCCGAGGAACCGCACCTCCGTACCGGGCCGACGGGCCGCCCAGCACGCGACGTTCGCGCCCGCACCGCCCGGCACGGTTCGTACGGCCGCGGCCGTGTCGGTGCCCGGAGCGAGCGGCCCGCGATGCCGGGCGACGACATCGGTGATGACATCACCGACGACAAGGAGAGCCCCGCCGTACCCATCGGCCCCGCCTGTCCCATGGGCTCCCGTCACACCTGTGCCCAGGCCGCAGCGATCCGCCCCGCGAGCCGTACGTTGCCGCGTACCGCCGCCAGATTGGCCTCAAGTGACGCCCCGTCGGTGTGGCGCACCAGATGGTCGAGCAGGAACGGTGTGACCGTCTGGCCGCTCACGCCTTCCGCCTCGCACGTGTGCAGGGCGTCGGCGAGCACGCGCGCGTGCAGTGCGGGATCCAGCTGCTGCGCCTCGGGCACGGGATTGGCGACGATCAGTGCCGACCTGGGTCCGTCCAGTGTGTCCTGTGCGCGCATGACGGCCGCGACCTCGCCCGGCGACTCCAGCGTCCACTCCACCGGGTGTCCGGAGTCCGACAGGTAGAAGCCGGGAAAGCGGTCGGTGCCGTATCCGGCGACCGCGACGCCCAGGGTCTCCAGGCGCTGCAGGGTCGCGGGCACGTCCAGGATCGACTTCACTCCCGCGCACACCACGGTGATGCGGGTACGCGCGAGGAGCCCCAGGTCGGCGGACTCGTCCTGCGTCTGCGTCCACTCCCGGTGTACGCCTCCGAGGCCGCCCGTGGCGAACACCCGTACCCCGGCCTGCGCGGCCAGCAGCGCCGTCGCCGAGACCGTGGTCGCCCCGCTGGCCCCGGTGGCGATCGCCAGGGGCAGATCGCGATGGCCCAGCTTGCGGATGCCGTCCTCGTTGGCGATCCGCTCCACCTGCTCCTTGTCGAGGCCCACACGGGGCTGCCCGTCGAGCACGGCGATCGTCGCCGGAACGGCGCCCTCCTGGCGTACGGCGTCCTCCAGCTCCAGCGCCACCTGCAGATTGCGCGGACGCGGCAGCCCGTGCGCGATGATCGTGGACTCCAGCGCCACCACGGGCCGACCCGTGGCGAGCGCCTCCCGAACCTCTTCGGACACCATCAGCACGCGTGTGCCTCCTGTCTGTCGGTTCTCCTCTCATCCCTGGCGGGCGGCGCGCCCGGCCAAACCCCTGCGCACACCCGAGGTACGAAAAGGGGGGCCCACGCGCGCGCGGGCCCCCCTTTTCGTCCTGCGGCAGCGCTCAGACAGGCCGTACGCCGGTCAGCGCGCCATGCGGGTCGAGGACGTACTTACGGCTGGCGCCCTGGTCGAACTCGGCGTAGCCGCGCGGCGCGTCCTCCAGACCGATCACCGTCGCGTTGACGGCCTTGGCGATGTGCACCCGCTCATGGAGGATCGCCTTCATCAGCCCCCGGTGGTACTGCATCACCGGGCACTGACCTGTGGTGAAGCGGTGGCTCTTCGCCCACCCCAGGCCGAGCCGCACCTTGAGCGTGCCGGTCCGCGCGTCCTGGTCGACCCCACCGGGATCGTCCGTGACGTACAGGCCAGGGATGCCCAGCGAGCCGCCCGCGCGCGTGAGGCCCATCAGCGAGTTGAGGACCGTGGCGGGCGCCTCCGGGGCGTCGGGGCCGTGGGCCCGCGCCTCGAAGCCGACCGCGTCGACGGCCACGTCCACCTCCGGCTCGCCCAGGATCTGGTCGATCTGCTCGCCCACGTCGCCCTGGCTGACGTCGACCGTCTCGCAACCGAAGCTCCGGGCCTGCGCGAGGCGTTCGGCGTTGAGGTCGCCGACGATGACCACGGCGGCGCCGAGCAGTTGCGCCGAGGCCGCGGCGGCGAGACCGACCGGCCCCGCACCGGCCACGTACACCGTCGAGCCGACCCCGGCGCCCGCGCTCACCGCGCCGTGGAAGCCCGTCGGGAAGATGTCCGACAGCATGGTCAGGTCGAGCAGCTTCTCCCGCGCCTGGTCCCGGTCCGGGAACCGCAGCAGATTGAAGTCCGCGTACGGGATCATCGCGTACTCCGCCTGACCGCCGACCCAGCCGCCCATGTCGACGTAGCCGTAAGCGGCACCGGGGCGGGCCGGGTTGACGTTCAGACAGATGCCGGTCTTGCGCTCCTTGCAGTTGCGGCACCGCCCGCAGGCGATGTTGAAGGGCACCGAGACGATGTCCCCGACTTCGAGGAACTCGACGTCCGGGCCCCGCTCGATGACCTCTCCGGTGATTTCGTGCCCGAGGACGAGCCCCTCGGGCGCGGTCGTACGGCCGCGCACCATGTGCTGGTCACTGCCGCAGATGTTGCTGGCGAGTACTTTCAGGATGACTCCGTGCCGGCACTTGCGGCCGATGTTCGCGGAGGCCACCCCTGGTCCGTCCTGCAGTTCGAGCGTCGGATGGTCGATGGTCCTGACTTCCACCGCGCCCGGCTTGAGATACGCGACTGCCCTGTTCCCGCTCATACGTGATCGCCGTCCCTTCGGCCCCCGTGCCTTCGGATGCCAATGGCTGTGCGCAGGGCGGAGTCTGCTACCGGCGAACCGTTCCGGCCAGCCTTCGCGCGGGCCCCATCGGGCACATCACGGACGGGACCTTCTGTGCCGGGTGAACAGCGCCAGCGCGCCGAGCGGCAGCAACAGGCACGCCGCGACGGCGTTCAGCCAGCCGTAACTCGCCTGGGCGACGACGAGCCCCGCGGCGGCCCCGCCGAGTCCCGCCGAGGTGTTCATCGTCAGGTCGGAGAGTCCCTGCGCGGCGGCGCGCGCGGGCTGGGGCACGGAGTCGGTCAGGAGCGCGGAGCCGGAGACGAGACCGGCGGACCAGCCGAGCCCCAGCAGGAACAGCCCGGCGGCGGTCTGCCGGTGATCGGCGCCCGCGGTACCCGCGAGGAGGGCCGCACAGGCCAGCAGGGCCACGGCCAGGCCTATCCCCGAGAGCCGCCCGAACCGGTCGGACAGCCGCCCCATCAGGGGCGAGAACGCGTACATCCCCGCGATGTGCACGCTGATGACCAGCCCGATCAGATCGATACCCGCCCCGTGGTGGCCGAGGTCCAGCGGTGTCATCGACATGACCGAAACCATCGCCGTGTGCGACACGGCCACCGTCACCAGAGCAAGCCGCGCACGCGGGGACGCCCGGACGGCGGCCGCCCCCGCCCTGATGGACCGCGCCGCGGGGGACCGCTCCTCGACCGGCGCCAGCGCGCGGGCGGTGAGCAGCGGATCGGGCCGCAGCAGCACCGCGACCAGCAGCGCCGATATGAGGAACACGCCGGCCGCCCACACGAAGGGGCCAGCTGCCTCCGGTATGCCGAGCCCGGAGACGCTGCGGCCCGCGGGCGCGGCGATGTTGGGGCCGAGGACCGCGCCGATCGTCGTGGCCCACACGACGTTCGAGATGGCCCGTGCCCGTCGCTCCGGCTCGGCCAGATCGGCGGCCGCGAACCGCGCCTGCAGATTCGCCGACGAGGCCGCGCCGAAACCCGCCATGCCGACCAACAGCAGCGGGAAGCTGTCCATGACCGCGCCCGCCACCACTATCCCGGCTCCCAACGCGCCGATGAGGTAGGCCAGCACGAGCCCCGGCCGGCGACCGCGCGCGGTCATCAGGGCGGCCAGCGGCACCGAGAGCACCGCCGTGCCGGTGACGGTCGCGGTGGGTGCGAGCCCGGCGAGCGACTCCGTACCGGCGACTTCCTGGGCCAGGACCACGGCGAGCGCGATGCCCGTGGCCACACCGAGCCCGCCGAGGATCTGACTGGCGATGAGCACGGCGGAGGTCCGGCGCCGCAGCGCGGGCAGTCCGGCCGCGTCGACGGGTACGTCGACCGGCCGCTCGACGGCGGTCACCGCGAACACGCCCCGGCGAGCGGAGCGAGGGCGCGGACACCGCCCGGATCCGCGAACCGCACCGGGTCGGACGCGTACACACGAGTGAAGTCGGGCGTGGTCATCGGCGCAGTCTCCCCCTTCGTCCTGAGCCCAGGACACCCCCACGACGACAGCGGCGGCCTCGGAACCGAGCCCTTCGTGGTGCCCTCTGCCCTAGAACAACGGCTCCGGCAGCACCCCTTCCAGTGCCAGCAGCTTCCGCTTGGTCTCCACGCCGCCCCCGAACCCGCCGATGCCGCCGTCCCTCTCCACGACCCGGTGACAGGGCACGACGACCGGCAGCGGATTGGCTCCCATGGCCATCCCCACCGCCTGGGCCGCCCCCGGCTGACCGACGCGCCGCGCCAGGTCGCCGTAGCCCACCACCGCCCCGTACGGAACGCCGGACGCCAGCTCACGCAGCACCTGGCGGTTGAAGCCGGAGATCAGGGACCAGTCCAGGGGCAGTTCGAAGTCGCGGCGCTCGCCAGCGAAGTACGCCGCGAACTGACGTATCGCCTCGGCCAGCAGCGGGGACTCCGGCGCTTCGACGGGCTCGGCCGCGAACCGCGCTCCGAGCCGCTCCAGGGTCTTGTCGCGCACCTCGTCCGTGGCGTGGAAGACCACGCTGACCAGGCCCTCGCCGGTCGCCGCCAGCAGCAGCGGGCCGATGCCGCTGTCGACGACGGCCCACACCACCCGCTGCTCGTTCTGCCCATGGCTGTTCATGCGTTCCACGGTACGGCGCACCACTGACAACGCCTGTGGCGCGGACGCGTACGGACGCCGGTGGCGCGGACACGTACAGGCGTCCGTGCCACCGGCGACGGGTGGTCGGAGACGGTCGGCCGGCGACGCGCGGTCGGCCCGTGGACTCAGCTCTCGCGAAGCGCCTTCCGCACCACGTCGGGCTTGTTCGTGATGATGCCGTTCACGCCGAGACCCGTGACACGCCGTGTGTCCGCGGCGGTGTCGACGGTCCAGGTGAAGATCTCCAGCGGCTTGCCGTGCGGCCCTTCGAGCGCGTGGATCGACGCGACGTACCCGCGGGAGATCGTCGTGTGCGACGAGTTGATCTGGTCGGCGAACCGCGCGTACGCGGGCAGCTCCGCGACCGACGGGGTGCCCAGGAAGCCCGTCTTGATGTCGGGCCGCAGGGCGTGCACCTTGCGCACACTGTCCGCACTGAAGCTCTGGATCACGAGCTTGCGCCGTACATGGGCCGGGCCCAGCCAGCCCTCGTTGCTGAGGGTCTTGAGGGTCTCCCGCTCGATGCCCGGGTACAGCTCGGGGTTCTTGATCTCCAGAACGAGCTTCTGGTGGTTGTGCGAGACCCGGTTCATGTACTGCTTCAGCGTCGGGACGCGCGCACCCTTGTAGCGGGCGCTGAACCAGCTGCCCGCGTCCAGGCGGGCGATCTCCGCGGCGGTGAAGTCCTTCACCTTCCAGGGGGCCCTCTTGGGGAAGACCTCCTCCACATCGGTCGTGCGGGCCAGGCTGTCGTCGTGGATCACGACGAGCTTGCCGTCCTTGGTGCGCTGGACGTCGTTCTCGACCCAGGTGAAGCCGAGACGGGCCGCCCGGTCGATGGCGGCGAGGGTGTTCTCGGGGGCTTGGGCCGAGGCTCCGCGGTGTGCGATGACCAGAGGCTGGTCGGTGCTCCCGGCCGCGTGAGCGATGGGGGCGGGGAGAACGACGGCGGCTCCCAGGAGCGCGGTGGTCGTGGCGGCGGCAGCGCGCGCGTGCATGCGTACTCCTAGCGTCTGCGATCACGGACGGTCTCAGAGTGACAGCAGACGGTCAACTTTAGGGGGGTACAGGATGGCCATAAATTGAATGGAGTTGCCCAAGCCCGATCACGTGTGCCGCACAACTGGGGCAAGGTCGTGATTCTTTGCCGGAAAATCGTTCGACCGTTCAGGTGCGAGTCATACTCTCTGCGACAACCCTGGTCGCTGCGGCGCTCCTGGGGCGGGGGCGTTTCACGGAATTCCGGGATGTAACAGGGCGGAAAGGCAACCGCGCATGCAGGGCACGGTCGACGGATTCAGCTACGGACTCGTCACGCCTCTCGTGGCGTACCTGATGGCGTGTCTCGGCGGAGCGCTCGGTCTGCGCTGCACCACGAGGTCGATGCTCGTCACCCGTTCCTGGCGGCCAGGCTGGCTCGCTCTCGGCTCCGCGGCGATCGGCTCCGGCATCTGGACCATGCACTTCATCGCGATGATGGGGTTCTCCGTCCGGGAGACCCCGGTGAACTACGACATGCTGATGACCTTCGCGAGTCTCGGCGTCGCGATCGTCATGGTCGGCATCGGGATCTTCATCGTCGGATACCGGGGAGCCTCCGGAACGGCCCTGTTCACCGGGGGCACCATCACCGGACTCGGCGTCGCCTCCATGCACTACCTGGGCATGGCCGGAATGCGCCTCAACGGCAAGCTGGAGTACAACACCCTCACCGTCGCCGCCTCGGTCGTCATAGCCGTCGCCGCCGCGACAGCGGCCCTGTGGGCGGCGGGCCAGGTCCGCGGCTTCCTGTGGAGCGTGGGCGCGAGCCTCGTCATGGGTCTCGCCGTCAGCGGCATGCACTACACGGGAATGGCCGCCCTCAGCGTCCATCTGCACGGTGCCACCAGCGCCCCCGCCGGAGACTCGCCCGCCTCCCTGCTGGCGCCCCTGATGATCGGCCCGCTGGCCTTCCTGCTGCTCGCCGGCGTCGTCGTGATGTTCGACCCGCTGATGGTCATGGGCAAGCCCGACTGGAGCGCCGCCGAGCAGAAGCCCGGCATCCCGGCCCACACGGTCCACCCCACCCGACGCGGGCACGTGCCCGGCCCCCGCTCCCGCCACCACGACGATTCACGGACCCCGCAGAACTGGTGAGAGGACCCCGTTGTCAGTGCGGGGTCGTACGGTTGATTCCATGCGGCCCGTATCCAAGATCGAACGCACGGTGGCGCCTTTCGAGGTCGTCAGTCCCTTCCAGCCCAGCGGCGACCAGCCCGCTGCCATCGCTGACCTTGAGCGGCGGATCCTCGCAGGTGAGAAGGATGTCGTCCTCCTCGGTGCCACCGGCACCGGAAAGTCCGCGACCACCGCGTGGATGATCGAGAAACTCCAGCGCCCCACCCTGGTGATGGCGCCGAACAAGACGCTGGCCGCCCAGCTCGCCAACGAGTTCCGAGAGCTCCTGCCGAACAACGCGGTCGAGTACTTCGTCTCGTACTACGACTACTACCAGCCCGAGGCCTACGTCCCGCAGTCGGACACCTACATCGAGAAGGACTCCTCGATCAACGAGGAGGTGGAGCGGCTGCGTCACTCCGCCACCAACTCGCTGCTCACCCGACGTGACGTCGTCGTGGTCGCCTCGGTCTCCTGCATCTACGGCCTGGGCACGCCGCAGGAGTACGTGGACCGCATGGTCAACCTCAAGGTCGGCGACGAGATCGACCGCGACGACCTGCTCCGCCGCTTCGTCGACATCCAGTACACGCGCAACGACCTGGCCTTCACCCGCGGCACCTTCCGCGTCCGCGGCGACACCATCGAGATCTTCCCGGTCTACGAGGAGCTGGCCGTCCGCATCGAGATGTTCGGTGACGAGATCGAGGCCCTGTCCACGCTGCACCCGCTCACCGGCGAGATCATCACCGACGACCAGCAGCTCTACATCTTCCCGGCGACCCACTACGTAGCGGGGCCCGAGCGCCTCGAGCGCGCCGCCAACGACATCGAGAAGGAACTGGGCGAGCGCCTGTCCGAGCTGGAGAAGCAGGGCAAGCTCCTGGAGGCCCAGCGGCTGCGCATGCGCACGACGTACGACCTGGAGATGCTCCGCCAGATCGGCTCCTGCTCCGGCGTCGAGAACTACTCGATGCACTTCGACGGCCGCGAGCCCGGCTCCCCGCCGAACACGCTGCTCGACTACTTCCCGGACGACTTCCTGCTCGTCATCGACGAGTCGCACGTCACGGTGCCCCAGATCGGCGCGATGTACGAGGGCGACGCCTCCCGCAAGCGGACCCTCGTCGACCACGGCTTCCGGCTGCCCTCCGCCCTGGACAACCGCCCCCTGAAGTGGGAGGAGTTCCAGCAGCGCATCGGACAGGCCGTCTACCTGTCGGCGACACCCGGCAAGTACGAGCTCTCGCGCGGGGACGGCTTCGTCGAACAGATCATCCGCCCCACCGGCCTCATCGACCCCGAGGTCGTGGTCAAGCCCACCGAGGGCCAGATCGACGACCTGGTACACGAGATCCGCAAGCGCACCGAGAAGGACGAGCGCGTCCTGGTCACCACGCTCACCAAGAAGATGGCCGAGGACCTGACCGACTACTTCCTGGAAATGGGCATCCAGGTCCGGTACCTGCACAGTGACGTCGACACTCTGCGCCGCGTCGAACTGCTGCGTGAGCTGCGTGCCGGTGAGTACGACGTCCTGGTCGGCATCAACCTCCTCAGGGAGGGCCTCGACCTGCCCGAGGTCTCCCTGGTGTCGATCCTCGACGCCGACAAGGAGGGCTTCCTGCGCTCCGGCACCTCGCTGATCCAGACCATCGGCCGCGCGGCACGCAACGTGTCCGGTCAGGTCCACATGTACGCCGACAAGATCACCCCGGCGATGGAGAAGGCCATCGACGAGACCAATCGCCGCCGGGAGAAGCAGGTCGCGTACAACACGGAGCGGGGCATCGACCCCCAGCCCCTCCGCAAGAAGATCAACGACATCGTGGCGCAGATCGCCCGCGAGGACGTCGACACGGAGCAGCTGCTCGGCTCGGGCTACCGCAAGTCGAAGGACGGCAAGAACGCCAAGGCCCCCGTGCCCGCGCTGGGGTCCAAGGCGGCCAAGGGAGCCAGGTCCGGCAAGGACAAGGCGACCGTGCCGACCGATCGCCCCGCGGCGGAACTGACGGGGCAGATCGAGGAGATGACGGAGCGGATGCGCGCCGCCGCCGCGGACCTGCAGTTCGAGATCGCCGCGCGGCTGCGTGACGAGGTCTCGGAGATGAAGAAGGAGCTGCGGCAGATGAAGGAGGCCGGTATCGCCTGACGCCCGGCCACCGCGCAGTGTTGCAAGACCGACACAAAGTGTGCACCGGGCTTCGAGGCTGTCAGTGGCTCTGCGTAGGCTTGCTGGTCAACCGCAGGATTCTGCGGCAACAGGGGAGACAGTCCGAGAAGGGAACAGCGCGTGACGGTCAACATGACCAAGGGTCAGGCCATCAGTCTGCAGAAGAACGACGGAGGCACGCTGACCGCGGTGCGCATGGGGCTCGGCTGGCAGGCCGCCCCGCGACGTGGCCTGTTCGGTTCCCGCACCCGCGAGATCGACCTCGACGCGTCCGCCGTGCTGTTCGCCGACAAGCAGCCGGTCGACGTGGTGTTCTTCCGTCACCTCGTCAGCGACGACGGCTCCGTGCGGCACACCGGTGACAACCTCGTCGGCGGTGTGGGCCAGGGCGGCGACGACGAGGCGATCCTCGTCGACCTCGCGCGCATCCCGGTCCACATCGACCAGATCGTCTTCACCGTGAACTCGTTCACGGGCCAGACGTTCCAGGAGGTGCAGGACGCGTTCTGCCGTCTGGTCGACGAGACCAACGGCCAGGAGCTGGCCCGCTACACCCTGGCCGGCGGCGGGCAGTACACCGCGCAGATCATGGCGAAGGTGCACCGCGCGGGCGCGGGCTGGCAGATGACGGCCCTCGGTACGCCTGCCAACGGCCGTACCTTCCAGGACCTGATGCCGGCGATCCTGCCGCACCTGTAGTCACGTCCGGCCAGTCGGCCCGGCGCCGGCGCACGAGTACACAGGGGGAACGAAGGCGATGACGGCTGAGCTGGTCCGGGGGCAGAACCACCCGCTCTCCCAGGCCCGACTTGAGATCCGGGTGTCGGCCGGCAAGCCGGTCGTGGCCGGGGCCACGCTCAGCGACGAGCGGGGCAAGGTGCACGGAGTCGAGTGGGTGGCCCATCCGGGCTCACCCACTCTGCCGGGCATAGAGGTGTCCAAGCAGGCGGCTGCCGATCACCGGCTCGCGTGCGACCTCGACGCCCTGCCGGAGACTGTGCACCGGGTCAGCGTGCTCCTGGCCCTGCCGTCCGGAGTGGGCGGTCCGGTCCGGTTCGGGGCCGTCGCCGCCCCCTTCGTCGCGGTCACCGGACTCGACGGTTCCGAGGTCGTCAGCTACACGGTCACGGGTCTCGACGCCGAGTCGGCCGTCGTCGCACTGGAGCTCTACCGCAGGCAGGGCGCCTGGAAGGTACGCGCGGTGGGCCAGGGATACGCGGGCGGCCTCGCCGAGCTCCTCACCGACCAGGGCCTTCCCCAGGCCCGGCAACTCGCGGGCAGCATCAACGAAGCGGTCGTCCAGGGCCTCGCGCGCTCGGTGGCCGCGCCACCGCCGCGTGCGGCCGACGGCGACCGCTCCCGGCACGCCGCGACACCCGCGCTGGGGCAGGACCAGGGCGGCTCGACGTCCCCGGGCACGCCCGGCCAGGTGTCACCGCAGCACGGACACCCCGGCGGGCAGGCATCCACGACGCCCGGCGCCGGGTCCGGGGCGCCGCAGCCCGCCTACCCGTCTGCTTCCGCACCGGCGGACCCCTCCGCCGTCACACAGCCCGCCGGTCCCGGAACCGGCGGCCCCGTCAACTACAGCCACCCCGGCCGGCAGGCCGCCGCACCCCCTCCTCCGCCGCCGACCGCGCCCCCGGCCCAGCCGGGGCAGCCCGCACAGCCCGTGGCGGGCGACGCGACCGGCTGGTCCATGGAGGAGCGCCTGTACAACCAGGTGTGGGGCATGTTCGAGGACCTGGCCCGCACCACCGCCGCGTACCGCAGTGCCGTCGACTTCGCCGAGTCCCGCATGGAGCAGGAGCTCGACAAGGTGCTGTCCGACCCGCGCGCCCGGATCGGCGGACAGGGCGATGCCGCCCGCGAGGCGGCCCGCGCCAAGCAGGCCGAGCTGGTCGACCGGGCCAGGGAGGCGCTCGACCGCGACCTCGCCCAGCTCACCGCGGAGGCCGAGGTCGTCGAACCGGCACTGCCGCCCGCGTTCGCCCGCTGGGACAACCCCGCCTGGCACGGCTACCGCGTCCCGATGGAGATCCCCATGGCCGTGCGCCTGGGAGATCTGCACCTGCCCGAGAGCGCCGGCCTCAGCATTCCGATGCTGGTGCGGCTGCCGCTGGAGCGCGGACTGTGGATCGACAGCGGCCGTACGGGGTCCTTCGAGGGTTCGATCGCGGACTCCGACGACCTGCGCCGCCTCGCCATGGACACGGCCGTGGCGCACGCGGCCAGGCTGCTCGCCGTCTATCCGGCGGGCGAATACACCGTGCACGTCATCGACGCGGCGGGCTCGGCGGCCTCGTCCCTCGCGCCGTTGGTGAGCACCGGCGTGCTCGGTGCGCCGCCCGCCGTGGGCGCCGCCGGGGTGAACGAGGTACTGGCCCGGCTGACCCAGCGGGTGGACCTGGTGCAGATGGCCATCCGGGGCGGGGCGGCCGACTCACTGCCGTCCGATCTCGACCCGGCCGAGCAACTGCTGATCGTCAACGACTTCCCGCACGGCTTCGACGACCGCGCAGTGACCCAGCTGCGCTACCTCGCGGACGAGGGGCCGGCCGTCGGGGTCCACCTCATGCTGGTCGCCGACCGGGAGGACGCCGCCGCCTACGGGCCGCTGCTCGACCCGCTCTGGCGGTCTTTGCTCCGGCTCACACCGGTGCCCGACGACCACCTCGCCGACCCCTGGGTCGGACACACATGGACCTACGACCCCTCGCGGGTTCCTCCGGGCAGCCAGGTGCTCCATCACGTCCTCACCCAGGTCGCGACCGCCCGCCGCTCCTGGAACCGCTGAGGTCCGCCGGGGTTCACTCGCTGAGCCCCGCCGGGTCCTCCCAAGCTTTCCCAAGGATTCGTCAAGCCCCCTGACCAGCGCACTTGGCACTTCTTTTACCAATCTCTTTACCTTTCCTTGGTGGTTGGGGTACTGTCATGAGTGCGGAGGGGAGTACTCCCTACCTACTGCGACGTACCCGTCAATACGGATCCGGCCGGATCCCGGGGCGTCGGCCCGGATAACCCCGGGCGCATCACGCGCCCCGGACACATCGGGTGGAAGAGACCTCCAGCAGCGACGACGCTGACATTTGCCGTTACGAACTGCCGGAGGCGCAGTGGATGTTTCCGTGACCCTTTGGGTCCTGACGATCGTGGGCCTAGCGGCCCTCATCGCGGTCGATTTCTTCATCGGCCGCAAACCGCACGACGTTTCCATCAAGGAAGCCGGGATCTGGACGGTCGTCTGGATCGTCCTGGCCGCGCTGTTCGGACTCGGACTGCTGCTCTTCTCCGGCGGCCAGCCCGCCGGTGAGTTCTTCGCCGGGTTCATCACCGAGAAGTCGCTGAGCGTCGACAACCTCTTCGTCTTCGTTCTGATCATGGCGAAGTTCGCGGTGCCCACGCAGTACCAGCAGCGTGTGCTGCTGATCGGTGTGCTCATCGCCCTCGTCCTGCGCGCGATCTTCATCGCCGCGGGTGCCGCGATCCTGGCGAGCTTCGCCTGGGTCTTCTACATCTTCGGCGCGTTCCTCATCTACACCGCGTGGAAGCTGATCCAGGAAGCCCGCGCCGACGACGAGGACGAGGAGTTCGAGGAGAACCGCCTGCTCAAGGCAGTCGAGCGCCGCTTCGGTGTCGCCGACCGCTACCACGGCACCAAGCTGTGGATCCAGCAGAACGGCAAGCGGGTCATGACCCCGATGCTGGTCGTGATGCTCGCCATCGGCACCACCGACGTGCTCTTCGCACTCGACTCGATCCCCGCGATCTTCGGCCTGACACAGGACCCGTACATCGTGTTCACGGCCAACGCGTTCGCGCTCATGGGTCTGCGACAGCTGTACTTCCTCATCGGCGGACTGCTCAGGAAGCTGGTCCACCTCAGCTACGGTCTGTCGGTCATCCTCGGATTCATCGGCGTCAAGCTGGTGCTGCACGCGCTGCACGAGTCCGGCGTCCATGTCCCGGAGATCTCCATCCCCGTCTCCCTCGGCGTGATCTGCGGTGTCCTCGTGATCACCACGATCACCAGCCTCATGGCCTCCAAGAAGCAGGAGGCCGCGGAGGCGCAGCAGGCCGAAGGGCCCCAGAAGGGCGAAGGGACTCAGAAGGACAGCATCGACGTCTGACCGCGTCGGACGTAGAAACAACCAGCACCGGGAGCGACGCTCGGCGAATTGCCGACGACCGTTCCCGGTGCTTGCTTGTGTGCTGAGCGGTCCCCGGCCCGGGGGCGCCCGGCCGAGTGGAGGTACCCATGAAGTTCGCGCAGATCATCGACTTCGAGACCGAGCGCATCGACGAGATGCGGGAGCTGATCCGGGAGGCCGAGAAGGGCTCGGCCGGGCGCAGCGGCGGCCCCACGCACCGCATGGTCCTGCAGGACCGGAACACCCCGAACCGCTACCTCGTGGTCCTTGAGTTCGAGTCGTTCGACGAGGCGATGCGCAACAGCGAGGACCGCGGGACGACCAGGATGGCGGAGCGCATGGCGGAGCTGTGCAGCCGGCCGCCCCGGTTCACCGACTGCGACGTACGCGAGTCGTCCGAGATGAAGTAGCGACTGAACCAGCAACTGGGGCAGCAGGGGCGCCCGCGGCGGCGAGGGTCACGGGCACGGCTCCGACGCCCGGCCGCAACCGCGGGTGCGGACGCGACTGCGGCCGGGGCCGCCTGCCGTCGGAGTGCGGGGCTCGCGTGAGGCTGCGACGATCGCTGCATGATCGCTCGGCTTCGGTCACTCGTGACGCAGTGGACGGCCGTCGTGCCCGTGATCGCGATCGTCCTGCTGGCCCTCACCTGGGGACGTGGCCTGCCCGGCGCGGTCGTGGCCCTGGTGACGCTGGTGCTGGCCGGCGCCGTGCTGGCCGCGGTCCACCACGCCGAGGTGGTCGCTCACCGGGTCGGGGAGCCCTTCGGCTCACTGGTCCTCGCCGTCGCCGTCACCATCATCGAGGTGGCGCTGATCGTCACCCTCATGGCGGACGGCGGGGACAAGAGCGCCACACTGGCCCGGGACACCGTTTTCGCGGCCGTCATGATCACCTGCAACGGCATCTTCGGCCTGAGCCTCCTCGTCGCCTCCCTGCGGCACGGTCTGGCCGTCTTCAACGCCGAAGGCACCGGCGCCGCCCTGGCGACCGTCGCGACCCTGGCGACGCTCAGCCTGGTGCTGCCGACCTTCACCACCAGCAAGCCGGGACCGGAGTTCTCCACGGCCCAGCTCACCTTCGCCGCCCTCTCCTCGCTCGTCCTGTACGGCATGTTCGTGGCCACGCAGACGGTGCGGCACCGCGACTACTTCCTGCCGATCACCCGGCAGGGAGAGGTCATCGACGCGGACGACCACGCCGAGACCCCGCCCTCCAGGACCGCCCTGATCAGCCTGGGCTTCCTCGGTCTGGCGCTCGTCGGCGTGGTCGGCCTCGCCAAGGGCGTCTCGCCCACCATCGAGTCCGGGGTGGAGGCGGCCGGGATGCCGCACTCCGTGGTCGGCGTGATCATCGCTCTGCTCGTCCTGCTCCCCGAGACGATCGCCGCACTGCGTTCCGCCCGACGCGACCGGGTGCAGACCAGTCTGAACCTCGCCCTCGGCTCGGCGATGGCGAGCATCGGCCTGACCATCCCGGCCGTGGCGATCGCGTCCATCTGGCTCTCCGGTCCCCTCGTCCTCGGCCTGGGCTCGACCCATATGGTGCTGCTCGCGCTGACCGTGGTGGTCAGTTCGCTCACGGTGGTCCCCGGCCGGGCGACCCCGCTTCAGGGCGGAGTCCACCTGGTGCTGTTCGCGGCGTACCTGGAACTCGCGATCAATCCGTAGGAGCCGGGAGCCGGGAGCCGGGAGCCGGGAGCCCGGAGGGCGGAGGTCGGTCGGAGCCCGGAGCCCGCAGGCGGGGCCGGGAGCGGCGTACGCGCTCCGGCGGCAGGGTCCGCGAAACCAGCCCGCGTAAACGCTTGCGCAAGCGTTTACGTTCCCACGTCGACGCCGCTCAGGTGGTCGCCGGTTCCACCGCCGCCACCTTCACGAACCGTGTCTCCGGGAGCAGCGCGAAGCAGCCGAGGCTGAGCAGCGCGATGCCCGTCAGATAGGCGGCCACGCCCCACGGGACCCGCCCGCTCTGGTCGGCGATCGCGGTCGCCACGATCGGGGTGAGCGCGCCCCCGAGCACCCCGCCCAGGTTGTAGCCCACCGCCGCGCCCGTGCAGCGCACCCGTGGCTCGTACAACTCCGGCAGGTACGCGGCGATCACGGCGAACATCGTCACGAACGCGATCAGGGCCACCAGGAAGCCGAGGAACATCAGCAGCGGTTCGCCCGTCGACAGCAGCGCGATCATCGGGAACATCCACACGGCGGCGCCCGCGCAGCCGGCCAGGCACAGGGGCCGCCGCCCGTAGCGGTCGCTCAGAACGGCCACCAGGGGAGTGAGCGCACCCTTCACCACGACGGCCGCCATGATGATGGCCAGCATGACGGTACGGCTCACCCCGAGCCGTTCGGTCGCGTAGGCGAGGGACCAGGTCGTCACCGCGTAGAACAGCGCGTATCCCACGGAGAGCGCCCCGGCCGTCAGCAGTACGAGGCGCCAGTGGCCGCGGACCACCTCGACGAGCGGCACGCGCGCGTGGTCCTGCATTTCGAGGAACCTGGGGCTCTCGGCGAGCGAGGAGCGCAGCCACAGTCCGGCCGCCGCGAGCACGCCCGCCGCCCAGAACGGCACCCGCCAGCCCCAGGCCGCGAACTGCGCGTCGGAGAGCGTCGCCGACAAGGCCAGCACCACACCGTTGGCGAGGACGAACCCCAGTGCCGGTCCGATCTGGGGGAAGCTCGACCACAGTCCGCGACGGTCGGGGGGCGCGTGCTCGGCGGTCAGCAGCACCGCCCCGCCCCACTCCCCGCCGAGCCCGAGTCCCTGCAGGAAACGCAGCACAAGGAGCAGCACGGGAGCGGCCGTACCGATGGAGGCGTACGTCGGAACGCAGCCGACCGCGACGGTGGAGGCGCCGGTCAGCAGCAGCGAGGCGACGAGCACGGGCCGTCGGCCGTGCCGGTCCCCGATGTGCCCGAACAGGACCGAGCCGAGAGGCCGAGCCACGAACCCGACACCGAAGGTTCCGAAAGCCGCCAGGGTCCCCGCCAGCGGCGAGAACGTCGGGAAGAACAGCGGGCCGAGGACGAGCGCCGCCGCCGTCCCGTAGATGAAGAAGTCGTAGAACTCGATGGCCGTCCCGGCGAGTGCCGCGGCCGCGAGGCGCAGCATGGAAGGGGGGTTTACTGTGCGTGCACGGTGCATGCCGCGTCAACTACCCACGGTCACCATGAGTTACGGGGGCGCGCGGGGGCCCGGGCGGCCTCGGCGCGCCACCGTCACGCGCCGGGCACCCCAGGGGGCCGGTTCCGGTGTCCACCCACCGTGATAGACCGGGTCCGAGCAGCGGTCCTGAACGGGCCGACCCACCCGATCGGACCGGAGGAACCGTGCCCCGCACCCTGGCCAGCGCCCCCATCATGATTCTCAACGGCCCCAACCTGAACCTCCTGGGCCAGCGGCAGCCGGAGATCTACGGTTCCGACACCCTCGCCGACGTCGAGGCGCTGTGCGCCAAGGCGGCGGCCGGCCACGGCGGGACGGTCGACTTCCGGCAGTCCAACCACGAGGGCGAACTGGTCGACTGGATCCACGAGGCACGCCTCGGCCACTGCGGCATCGTGATCAATCCGGGCGCCTACTCGCACACCTCCGTGGCGATCCTGGACGCCCTCAACACCTGTGACGGCCTGCCCGTGTTGGAGGTCCACATCTCCAACATCCATCAGCGCGAGGCATTCCGGCATCACTCGTACGTCTCCCTCCGCGCCGACGGTGTCATCGCGGGCTGCGGAGTGCAGGGGTACGTGTTCGGGGTGGAGCGGGTCGCGGCGCTGGCGGGAACGGGGCGGGCGGAGGCCTGACGGCCGCGCACGGGCGGTCGCCGGGCGTCGGCCGCCGCGACGGACACCGGCCGATGTCAGTGGCGGGTGCCACCATCGGGACATGACCGTTCAGAGCCGTCCCGCCTCCACGATCCGGCGCAGAAAGCGCCGGGTGCGCTCCTCCCGTGGCTCGCCGAAGACCTCCTCGGCCGTGCCGCGCTCCAGCACGACCCCGCCGTCGAGGAAACAGACCTGGTCTGCGACATCCCGGGCGAAGCCCATCTCGTGCGTGGCCAGCACCATGGTCATGCCGTCCTCCTTCAAGTCCCGGACGACGTTCAGGACTTCACCCACCAGCTCCGGGTCCAGTGCGGCCGTGACCTCGTCGAGGAGCAGCAGCCGGGGGCGTACGGCCAGGGCGCGGACGATCGCGGCCCGCTGCTGCTGGCCGCCGCTCAGCCGGTCCGGGTACTCGCCGGCCTTGGCGCCCAGCCCCAGCCGGTCGAGCAGCTCACGGGCGCGCGCCTCGGCCTCCGCCCGCCCCGTGCCGTGCACGCGCCGAGGGGCGAGCGTGATGTTCTCCAGGACGGTCATGTGCGGGAACAGGTTGTACGCCTGGAAGACCACGCCGATACGGCGGCGCACGGCGTCCTGGTCGGCCCGTGGGTCGGTGATCTCCTCGTCGTCCAGCCAGATGGCGCCGTCGTCGATCTCCTCCAGGAGGTTCGCGCAGCGCAGCAGCGTGGACTTGCCGGAGCCGGAGGCCCCGATCAGCGCCGTCACCGTGTGCGGAGCGACCTCCAGGTCGACGTCACGCAGCACGACCGAACCGCCGAAGGTCTTGCGGACGGCCTCCATACGCAGCACGGGACGCGGCACCGGTGCGGCGGGTTCCGTGGCCGTCCCGCCGATCTCCCCGCCGGTCGTCCCGCTCATATCGTTCCTCCCTGTGCGCGCCGGCGGTCCATCCGCGCCGTGACCCAGTCCGTGAAACGGGTCATCGGAATGGTCAGCGCGACGAAGACGAGTCCCGCGACGATGTACGGCGTGTAGTTGAGACTGCGGCCCACGATGATGTCCGCGGCACGCACGGCGTCGACCGCGCCGCCGATCGAGACGAGCCCGGTGTCCTTCTGCAGGGACACCAGGTCGTTGAGGAGCGGCGGCACCTGACGGCGTACGGCCTGGGGGAGGACCACGTACCGCAGTGCCTGACGGTTGCTCAGCCCGAGCGAGCGTGCCGCGGCCCGCTGCGAGGGGTGGACCGACTCGATGCCCGCGCGGAACACCTCGGCGACATACGCGGAGTACGTCAGGGTGAGCGCCGTGCCGCCCAGCAGCACCGGATCCACCGTGATGCCCTGCAACCGCAGCGCGGGCACGCCCAGGACCACGATCATCAGATTGATGATCAGCGGAAGACCACGGAAGAAGTCGGTGTACGCGGCGGCCAGCGCCCGCAGCGGGAAGAACACCGGGCCGCGCAGGGTGCGGGCGACGGCGATCAGCATGCCGAGGACGGGGACCGCCACGCCGCACACCAGGAGCAGCCGGACGTTCAGCCACAGCCCTTCGAGGACCTTGGGGAACGCCTCGCGCGCGTACCGCGCGCTGAAGAACGTCTCCTTGGTGCGCGGCCAGCCGGGCGCGTTGACGACGACGAGGTAGAGGACGACGCCGGTCACCAGGGTGGAGAGCGCGGCGATCGCGGTCGCGCGCCGGGCACGGGAGCGCTTGTGGCGTTCCCGCTCGATCCGCCGCCGCGAGGGGACGTACGGATCGTGCGTGTCCCCCTCGGCAGGATCCCCGCCGGTATCCCCGCCCGACTCCTCCTCCACGAAGGTCACTTGAGCACCGGCGCGTCCACCGCGTCGGACAGCCACTGCTTCTCGATGGCGGCGAGGGAACCGTCCTCGCGCAGGGCGTCCACGGCGTCGGTCACGCACGACGTGAGCGCACTGCCCTTGTCCAGCACGAGCCCGAACTGCTCCGGCGCGCCACCCTGGTTCTCGAACTGCCCGACGATCCTCGCGTCCGTGACCTCGGCCGCGGTGATGTAGAACGCGGTCGGCAGGTCGACCACGATGGCGTCCACCTGCCCGTTCTTCAGCGCGGACTTGGCCTGGTCGTTCTTCGCGTACGCGGCCGGATCCTCCGTCGGCTTCACCACGCCGTCGATGTAGTCGAGGCTGGTGGTGCCGACCTGAGCGCCCAGTTTGACGTCCTTCAGGTCGGCGACGCTCTTCGCGCCGGCGGCCTTGGAGCCCTTCAGTGCGACGACCGCCTGGCGTACGTCGTAGTAGCCGGACGAGAAATCTACGGCCTTCTTGCGTTCGTCGCTGATCGACACCTGGTTGATGTCGAAGTCGAAGGTCTTCTCACCGGGCGCGAAGGCCTTGTTGAAGGGCACGCTCTGCCAGACGACGTCGCCCTTGTCGTAGCCGAGCTGCTTCGCGACGGCGTACGCGGCGGCCGACTCGAAGCCCTTGCCGCTCGCCGGCCTGCCGTCCTTGAACCACGGCTCGTACGCGGGCTCGTCCGTCGCGATCGTCAGCTTCCCGGAGACCTCGGTGGCCAGGTCGCCCTCGGCGCACGACGCGGGGGAGGACGTGTCGGCGGCCCTGTCCTCGGACTGCGGCGTACAGCCGACGGCGACGGCGAACAGAGCGACGGCGGTGGTGGTGAGAGCCCCGCGCAGGGTGCTTCGAGCAGGATGCATGGCGGGAGAGTGGCAGGGCGCGGGCCCGGCTGTCGAGGTCACGGCGGCAACCGTCCGCATAGTGGGAACGGGTGTTGCAATGCTGTGAACTGGGGTGACATCGGAGGCGTTTCGCGTGTTCGGCGCCCGGGGCGGTGGCCGCCGGACGTCGGCCACCGCTGCCGGGCGGGGCCCCCGGCCGAGGGCGGGGAACGAAGGGCCGGCGACCCGTCCGACGCAGGAGCCGTCGTCCTGTGCGGAACTGCTCCCAGTGGACAGCGCGCTCTCGTGTGCGGGGAGCGCGCGCAGGGCGCCGGTGTGAGCGCTCGGTTCACACGGGGCGCGTGAGCCGCTGCCGCGAGCCCCACTGTCGCGCTGGGGTCGCGTGGTGATCTGACCGTCGGCCCGGGCCGACGCGCAGTTCCCCGCGCCCCTTCGGGGCTCGTGGTGCGGGTCGTCTACCAGCCCCGTGCGCGCCACTCCGGCAGGTGGGGCCGCTCAGCACCCAGTGACGTGTCGCTGCCGTGGCCCGGGTACACCCAGGTCTCGTCCGGCAGCGTGCCGAAGATCTTCGTCTCGACATCGTGGATCAGACTGGCGAAGGCCTTCGGATCCTTACGTGTGTTGCCCACACCACCCGGGAAGAGACAGTCCCCCGTGAACACATGAGGGTGGCCGTGCGGGTCGTCGTAGACCAGGGCGATCGAGCCGGGGGTGTGGCCCACCAGGTGACGGGCGGTCAGCTCCACGTGTCCGAATCGGATCGTGTCGCCGTCCCCGACCGGTACGTCCGTCGGGACGGGGATGCCGTCGACGTCGTCCCGTCCCGCGTACGTACGCGCGCCCGTGGCCTCCACGACCTCGGCGAGGGCCTGCCAGTGGTCGCCGTGCTGATGCGTGGTCACCACGGAGGCGATTCCGTCGGCGCCGATCAGGGTGAGCAGGGTGCCTGCGTCGTTCGCCGCATCGATCAGCAACTGCTCGTCAGTGGCCCGACAGCGCAGCACATAGGCGTTGTTGTCCATCGGGCCGACCGCGACCTTGGAGATCATCAGGCCTTGCAGCTCGTGCACATCCGCAGGGCCGCCGACCCTCACCGCTCCGCTGTACGTCATGCCGCTCAGCCTATAGCGGGGGCAGTACGGGAAGAGGTCCGCCCTCCGTGCGCAGAGCCGACCCCTCGCGGCGTCCCGCGAGCCAGCCGAGCAGGGCGGGTGCGGGACCGGTCACGGTGACCTCGGGGGCATCCCCTGCGTCCTTGGAGTCGCGCCCCGTGCTCCACGCGCGCGTGCCGTCGGTGACACGCGTGGAGGGGACCTCGGGATGCCCGGCGAAGCGGTCCGCGAGGAAGGCGATCTCCCGCTCCGTGAACTCGTCCGGCAGGTCCTCCAGCTCGTATCCGATGCCCAGGTCCACGTGGTGCAGTTCGACCTCGACCCACCGCCGGAACGGCACCCGGGCCGCCGAGTCGGTGACCCCGTTGCGCAGCTCCACGGTCCGTGACCAGTCGGCGGGCGCGGCCCCGGTCTCCTGGAAGCGGGCCGAGCTGTCGCGCAGGTCGACGAGCTGCGCCTTCAGGGGGCGAGGGGCGTCCCGCTCGATGTCGGCGTCCCGTGCCTGCCCGGAGGAATACATCGGCCGGCCCTCAAGGACGTTCACCAGGGCGTCCGCGTTGCGGGCGAGATGGGCCAGGACATGTCCACGGCTCCAGCCGGGCAGCCGTGACGGTTCGGTCACATCGGCGTTGTCCAGGGCGGCGACTGCGGTGTGCAGCCGTTCGGACGCGTCACGTACAGACGCCAGGTCGCGCACATGATCGTTCATGGGTCCGACGATAGCTCCGCCACACGTTCGGGTGAAGGTGGTGGACGACGTCCGCAAATCGAATGTGCGTGCTATAAGGTCGGGAGCGGCGCCGGGCATTCTTGGAAGTCCGGGATCGTTCTCATCGAGGCGAACCGAACCGGCGTTGTCAGTGGCTCCCCCTAGTCTGAGAAAAGACGTGGGGCCTCGGCCCTGTCACTTCTCTCTAGAAAGGTGCGGACCCGGCGTGGCCGACCGTCTCATCGTCCGTGGAGCGCGCGAGCACAACCTGAAGAATGTCTCGCTCGACCTTCCGCGCGACTCGCTCATCGTCTTCACGGGCCTGTCGGGGTCGGGCAAGTCCTCGCTGGCCTTCGACACGATCTTCGCCGAGGGACAGCGGCGCTACGTGGAGTCCCTGTCCTCGTACGCCCGGCAGTTCCTCGGTCAGATGGACAAGCCGGACGTGGACTTCATCGAGGGTCTCTCCCCGGCCGTCTCCATCGACCAGAAGTCGACCTCGCGCAATCCGCGCTCGACGGTCGGCACCATCACCGAGGTCTACGACTACCTGCGTCTGCTCTTCGCGCGCATCGGCAAGCCGCACTGTCCCGAGTGCGGCCGTCCCATCTCGCGCCAGTCGCCGCAGGCCATCGTCGACAAGGTCCTGGAGCTTCCGCAGGGCAGCCGTTTCCAGGTGCTCTCGCCGCTGGTGCGCGAGCGCAAGGGTGAGTTCGTCGACCTCTTCGCCGACCTCCAGACCAAGGGATACAGCAGGGCCCGGGTCGACGGCGAGACGATCCAGCTCACCGAGCCGCCCACGCTGAAGAAGCAGGAGAAGCACACCATCGAGGTGGTCGTCGACCGCCTCACCGTCAAGGAGGGCGCCAAGCGCCGCCTGACCGACTCCGTGGAGACCGCGCTCGGCCTCTCCGGCGGCATGGTCGTGCTCGACTTCGTCGACCTCCCGGCCGACGACCCCGAGCGCGAGCGCATGTACTCGGAGCACCTGTACTGCGCGTACGACGACCTGTCCTTCGAGGAGATGGAGCCCCGCTCCTTCTCCTTCAACTCGCCCTTCGGCGCCTGCCCGGAGTGCTCGGGCATCGGCACGCGCATGGAGGTCGACGCCGAGCTGATCGTCCCGGACGAGGACAAGTCGCTCGACGAAGGCGCCATCCACCCCTGGTCGCACGGACACACCAAGGACTACTTCGCCCGCCTGATCGGAGCCCTCGCGGACGCGCTGGGATTCCGGACCGACATCCCCTTCGCCGGTCTCCCGCAGCGCGCCAAGAAGGCCCTCCTGTACGGGCACAAGACGCAGATCGAAGTCCGCTACCGCAACCGGTACGGCAGGGAGCGCGTGTACACCACGCCCTTCGAAGGTGCCGTCCCCTTCGTGAAGCGCCGGCACAGCGAGGCCGAGAGCGACACGAGCCGCGAGCGCTTCGAGGGCTACATGCGCGAGGTGCCCTGTCCCACCTGTGAGGGCACGCGCCTCAAGCCGGTCGTCCTCGCGGTCACGGTCATGGAGAAGTCCATCGCCGAGGTCTCCGCCATGTCCATCAGCGACTGCGCGGACTTCCTGGGCAAGCTGAGGCTCGACGCACGCGACAAGAAGATCGCCGAGCGCGTGCTGAAGGAGGTCAACGAACGGCTGCGGTTCCTGGTCGACGTCGGCCTCGACTACCTGTCGCTGAACCGCGCCGCGGGCACCCTCTCGGGCGGTGAGGCCCAGCGCATCCGGCTGGCCACCCAGATCGGCTCCGGCCTCGTGGGCGTCCTGTACGTCCTCGACGAGCCCTCCATCGGACTGCACCAGCGGGACAACCACCGCCTCATCGAGACGCTGGTCCGGCTGCGCGACATGGGCAACACCCTCATCGTCGTCGAGCACGACGAGGACACCATCAAGGTCGCCGACTGGATCGTCGACATCGGCCCCGGCGCGGGCGAGCACGGCGGCCACGTCGTGCACAGCGGTTCCCTGAAGGAACTCCTCGCCAACGAGGAGTCCCAGACCGGTCAGTACCTGTCCGGCAAGAAGGCCATCCCGCTGCCCGACGTCCGGCGCCCGCGCGACCCCTCCCGGCAGCTCACGGTGCACGGAGCCCGCGAGAACAACCTCCGGGACATCGACGTGTCGTTCCCGCTGGGCATCCTCACGGCCGTCACCGGTGTCTCCGGCTCCGGCAAGTCGACGCTGGTCAACGACATCCTGTACACGCACCTGGCCCGCGAGCTGAACGGCGCGAGGAGCGTTCCCGGCCGCCACACGCGCGTGGAGGGCGACGACCTCGTCGACAAGGTCGTGCACGTCGACCAGTCGCCCATCGGCCGTACCCCCCGGTCGAACCCGGCGACGTACACCGGTGTCTTCGACCACGTCCGCAAGCTGTTCGCCGAGACCACCGAGGCGAAGGTCCGCGGTTATCTGCCCGGCCGCTTCTCCTTCAACGTCAAGGGCGGCCGCTGCGAGAACTGCTCGGGCGACGGCACGATCAAGATCGAGATGAACTTCCTGCCGGACGTGTACGTCCCGTGCGAGGTCTGCCACGGTGCGCGCTACAACCGGGAGACCCTGGACGTCCACTACAAGGGCAAGTCCATCGCCGACGTCCTGAACATGCCGATCGAGGAAGCCATGAACTTCTTCGAGGCGGTGCCGGGGATCTCCCGCCACCTCAGGACGCTCAACGACGTCGGCCTCGGCTATGTCCGGCTCGGCCAGTCCGCGACGACCCTGTCCGGCGGCGAGGCGCAGCGCGTGAAGCTCGCCAGTGAACTCCAGAAGAGGTCCACCGGGCGCACGGTGTACGTCCTCGACGAGCCGACCACCGGTCTGCACTTCGAGGACATCAGCAAGCTGCTCGTCGTGCTGTCCGGCCTGGTCGAGAAGGGCAACACGGTCATCGTCATCGAGCACAACCTCGATGTGATCAAGACCGCCGACTGGGTCGTCGACATGGGTCCCGAGGGTGGTGCGGGCGGCGGCATCGTCGTCGCCGAGGGCACGCCCGAGGAGGTGGCCGGGGTGTCGACCAGCCACACGGGCAAGTTCCTGCAGGAGGTCCTGGGCGCCGAGCGGGTCAGCGAGGCCTCGCAGGCGAAGCCCGTGCGCAAGGCGACCGCCAAGAAGGCCGTGGCGGCCACGGCGACGACCCGGAAGACGGCGACGGCCAAGACCACGACGACGAAGGCCGCGACGGCCAAGACCACCGTGGCCAAGGGGGCCAACGGGACGGCCGCCAAGAAGACGGCTGCCGTCAAGAAGGCGACCCCGGCGAAGAAGACGGTCCGGGCCCGCAAGGCCTGAACCGGGTAGCCGGTCCGGCTTCAGGGCCGTGTGGTCCTGTACGTCGTCAGCGTCAGCTGCGGTGTCACCGCAACGCGCCGCGCCCCACGGGAAAGTCCGTGAGGCGCGGCGCGTTGCGGAACCGTGGCGGGTGTTCGGCCTCAGGGCTCAGGCCTCAGAGCCAAGGGGGTGCCGGGTCAGGCCGTCTTGTACCCGCGGGCACGTCGTGGCTGATCGCGCAGTTCCCCGCGCCCCTTCCGGGGCGCTCGCGCCGTTCCTCAGCCCCTCGGGACGCCACTCGACGTCGCTCAGAAAGTGTCCAGCTCATGGGCGTACGGCGGTTCCGCGCCTGCTCGGGAGCAGGTGATCGCCGCGGCCTTGGCGGCGAAACGCAGCAGCTCGCCCCAGCCGTCGGCCCCCAGGCCCGCCAGTCCCGCGTCGGACAGCGCGTCGCGGGCGGCGAGGCCGTGCAGCAGCGCCGCGTTCACCGTGTCGCCCGCGCCGATCGTGTCCACCACGTCGACCGGTTCGCCCGGCACGGAGTACTCGCCGCCGTCGCGGGTGAAGGCGGTCAGCCCGTCGCCGCCCCGGGTGATCACGACGGCCGAGGGGCCGGAGGCCAGCCACTCGCGCGGGGT
This sequence comes from Streptomyces sp. NPDC127119, assembly GCF_042677425.1. Taxonomy (NCBI): domain Bacteria; kingdom Bacillati; phylum Actinomycetota; class Actinomycetes; order Kitasatosporales; family Streptomycetaceae; genus Streptomyces; species Streptomyces sp. NPDC127119. Next base: position 145,640 of record NZ_JBHXTO010000005.1, read on the forward strand.
GCCGCCCAGCCAGCGGGCGTCCTCCTCGGACAGCTTGAGCAGCGACACCGAGGGCAGCCAGCTCTTGAACCGGGCCCGATAGGCGTCCGGGTCCGGGATGAGTCCCGCGCGGATGTTCGGATCCAGCGTGGTGAACACCCCTTGGGCGGACGCGCTCCGCATCAGCTCCTCGTACGCGCTCGCACCCGGCTCCAGGACGAGCGAGCAGGTACCGAAGGACACCGCTCGCGTTCCGTCGGGGAGTCGGTCGGGCGCCGAGAACAACCGGTCCGCGGTGCCCTCGACATAGAAGGAGTACGCGGCCGAGCCGTCCGCGGCGATGGACGCGACGGCCAGGGTCGTGGGTTCGGCGCCCCGCTGCACGGACGACACGTCGACGCCCGCCTCACGCAGCCCCCCGACCAGGGCCTCACCGAAGGCGTCGGTCGAGATCCGGGAGCAGAAGGCGGTGCCGGAGCCGAGCCGGCCCAGCGCGACCGCGGTGTTGTACGGGCCGCCGCCGCGGCGCGGGGCGAGTGCGGCGAGCGCGCCCGACTCACTGGGCACCAGGTCGATCAGGGCCTCACCGGCGACGACGATCACGAGTCGGTTCCTTTCTCGGGGCAGCTCTCGGGGCACCCGCACGAGGTGCGGTGGATGAAGGCGGAGGGCAGCCGGACCGTACGGGCGGGCCGGCCGGGGGAGTCCAGCCGTTCCAGCAGCAGCCGTACGGCCTGGACGCCGATCTCCTTGCTGGGCTGGGAGATCGCGGTGAGCCGGGGCGAGAAGAGGTCCGCCCAGGAGAAGTCGTCGAAGCAGCACAGGGCCAGATCGCCGGGCACGGACACACCCCGCGCGCGGACGGCCCGCAGCGCGCCGATGGTCATCGCGTTGTTGGCGGTGATCAGCGCCGTCGGCGGTGCCGGGAGGGACAGCAGGGCCTCGGTCGCGTGCTCGGCGCCCGCCGCCTCCGAGTTGCCGGGGATGACGAGCCGTTCCTCGTAGGGGAGGCCCGCGCCGGCCAGGCCGAGCCGGTAGCCGGTGATGCGCTCGTTCGTCGTGCTGAGGCCCGCGAGGCCTGCGACCAGGCCGATCCTCCGGTGACCCAGTTCGGCGAGGTGGGTGACCAGGTGGGTGACGGGCTCGGTGTTCTCCGCGGACACCTGGTCGAACGTGAAGCCGGGCGCCGGGACGTCGTCGACCAGCCGGTCCAGGAACACCGTCGGTACGCCGTGCCGTCCGAGGTAGCCGATCAGGTCCTGAGGCTCCGCGGAGGGCGCGACGATCATGCCGTCCACGCGCCGCTCGTGCAGCAGCTGGACCACCTTGCGTTCGTGGACCGGGTCGTCGTGCGGATCCGCGATCAACAGGCTGTAGCCGTGCTCCAGAGCGCTCGCCTCCACACCCTGGAGGATCTCCGTGAAGTAGGGGTTGCTGATCGCCGACACCGCGAGCCCGATGGACCGGGTGCGTGCGGTGACCAGGGATCTGGCCAGGCCGTTCGGGGTGTAGCCGAGTGTCTCGATGGCGTCGAGGACGGCTTGGCGCGTGTGCGGGAGCACGGGCCGCGTGTCGTTGAGCACGTGCGAGACCGTCGCGACGGACACGCCCGCGTGCCGGGCCACGTCGGCCATCGTCGCCATGCCGTCTCCTCAGTACCTTCTCCGGAGGCCCCGGAACCGGCGGCCCGCCCGCGAAAGTACCCCATTCGACAGGTCGCGTAAACGCTTACGCAAGCGTTTACGCGTCGAAGGGGGAGGGGGCGCTCACTCCCAGTCCCACCCGATCCCCACGATCCCCGACCGCACCCGCTGCTCGACCATGTGGACCGAGCGGTGGTGACCGCTCAGGGGCAGTTCCCGGCAGCCGCTGCGGGGTGCCGCCGCCGAGTGCTGGGCGAAGCGGTGGCAGCGCACGGGCAGTGTCCCCTCGGAGAACCGCACCTCAAGGGCGTACTGCCCGCCGGAGAAGCCGAACCCGCGGACGTACTCGCCGGACGCGCCCGCCGTGCCGTCCTCGACGCCGTAGCGGAACAGGAAGGTGTCGCCCGCCCGCAACAGCGTGTCGAAGAGGAGCTCGGCCACGAGCAGGCCGGTCTCGTGGTGCCAGAGCACGCGTCCCGTGCGGCAGTTCTCCAGGGCGTGCACGGTCATGCGGTCCGGGACGCAGCCGGGGTCGCCGTGGTGGACGGCCACATAGCGGTCGACGCCGTCCTTGTGGGCGCGCACGATGTGCTGGGAGTCGCGCCCCACCAGCTCGCGGCGGGCGCCGATCCGTACCCGTTCGTGCTGGCCGATGGCGAGCAGCCCGCCGTCGAGCGGTGAGTCGAGTTCGGCCAGCAGCTTCTCCAGGGCTCCGGAGGCCTCGACCAGCGAGCGGTACGAGCGGGCCGAGGGGCGTTCCGCGGAGGCGTGCTCGTCGGCCGCCGTGAGCAGGCGGATCAGCGACTCGTCCGGCAGCTGGAGTATCTCCTCCAGAGCGCGTACCGCCCGCAGGGACTCGGCCCGCTGGGGACGCCGGGCGCCCTGCTGCCAGTAGCTCAGGCTCGTCACGCCGACCTTGACCCCGTACCGCGTCAGATGGTGCTGTACGCGCTGCAGCGGCAGTCCGCGAGCGGTGATCGCGGCGCGCAGCGCGATATGGAAGGGGCCGGTCCGCAGCGCCGTGTCCAGTTCCGCCGAGACGACGTCCACGTCCGCGTCCTGTGTGCCGTGCCGCATGCAGGGGCCCTTCTTTTTGTAGCTCACAACGGCTGGTCGGGCCGTTCGCACTGCTGGAGGGGCCGCCCCGGTCGGCGTACGGGGGATGGGCACATGCGTACGCCGTGGCTCCCGGCCCAAGTAATCCCGCATTGAAGCCTGTTGACCAGGCCCGGACAACACCTGATGCGCAACTTCGCCGTCACCGGCGCTTTCGGGCGCGTACGTGCGGAGGCCGGGCGGGCGCCGGGCCGAGCGGTGGCTCACGGCCGGCGGGGATCACGGGCGGCCACGGCGAGGCGCCCTCAGGAGGCGGGCCGCGAGTCCTTGCCCGGACATGCGGCGGCCCGGAGCGCGGGCGGTGGGGGTCCGACGCGAGTGCGTCCTGGACCCGGTGGCACGCGTGCGCTCCGGGCTGCCTTCGTGCTTCGGGACGGCGGGGTGGCCGTCCGGCTCAGGGGCGGGCGTCCCCGGCGGGCTGCGTCGACCGCAGGCGCTTGGCGCGCACGATGTCGGGGTCGCGGGGGTCGAGGCCGGACAGCAGGCTGTCGCCGAACTGCTCCTCGTCCTGGTACGGGCGGACCCGGACCGACCGCCGTGTCTTCTCGATCCGTGTCTGTCGCATCTTCCGCAGCCCTTCGGTCATCGACCCGACGCCCTTGTCCGGGGCGGTGGATCCACCTGCATCTGCATTGCTAAGAGCATTGCCCCGAATTGTCTTCGTGTCGTCACGGCCAGCCCCCGAAACAGGTTCCGGTCCACCTCAATTGCCCACCTCCAGCCAGCCGTAACCGTCCACGTCCGAAGGGGTGTTGGGCGAGGGCCGCGACGGTGTGCCCCCGGGCGGGTGCGGCATCGGCCGGTCGAGGGGGCGGGAAGGGCGCCGGCGGGCCGGCCGTGACGCGCTGATCGGTGCGTGCCGGGCGGCCTCCGGCGGCGGACCTGGGCCGGACCGGAGCCCGGGGGCGGTCCGGATCGGGCCCGGCCGGGGGACGGCGGGCCGTCGCGCTGTCACACCCCGCCAGTAGGGTGTGAGACATGGCCGACCCCTCCAGCTACCGCCCCAAGCCGGGACAGATCCCCGACTCGCCAGGGGTCTACAGATTCCGCGACGAGCACCGCCGGGTGATCTACGTCGGGAAGGCGAAGAGCCTGCGCCAGCGCCTGGCCAGCTACTTCCAGGACCTCTCCAACCTCCACCCGCGTACGCGCACGATGGTCACCACGGCCGCGTCGGTGGAGTGGACCGTGGTGTCCACGGAGGTCGAGGCGCTCCAGCTGGAGTACTCCTGGATCAAGGAGTACGACCCCCGGTTCAATGTGAAGTACCGCGACGACAAGAGTTACCCCTACCTCGCGGTCACCATGAACGAGCGTTTTCCGCGCGTGCAGGTGATGCGCGGCCAGAAGAAGAAGGGCGTGCGCTACTTCGGTCCCTACGGGCACGCGTGGGCGATCCGCGACACCGTGGACCTGCTGCTGCGCGTCTTCCCCGTCCGGACGTGCTCCGCGGGCGTGTTCAAGAACGCCGAGCGGACGGGCCGCCCCTGTCTGCTGGGCTACATCGGAAAGTGCTCCGCCCCCTGCGTCGGACGGGTCTCGCCCGAGGAGCACCGTGAACTCGCCGAGGAGTTCAGCGACTTCATGACCGGCCGCACGGGCACGTACATCCGCCGTCTGGAGCGGCAGATGACGGACGCCGCCGAGGACATGGAGTACGAGCGGGCCGGCCGGCTGCGCGACGACATCGGGGCCCTGAAGAAGGCCATGGAGAAGAGCGCCGTCGTGCTCGCCGACGCGACGGACGCCGACCTGATCGCACTGGCCGAGGACGAGCTGGAAGCCGCCGTGCAGATCTTCCACGTACGCGGCGGGCGGGTGCGCGGCCAGCGCGGCTGGGTCACCGACAAGGTCGAGGCGGTCACCACGGGCGACCTGGTCGAGCACGCGCTCCAGCAGCTGTACGGGGAGGAGACCGGCGACTCCGTACCGAAGGAGGTACTCGTCCCGGCGCTGCCCGACCCCGTGGAGCCCGTCCAGGAGTGGCTCACCGAGCGGCGCGGGTCGAACGTGTCGCTGCGGATCCCGCAGCGCGGCGACAAGAAGGCCCTCATGGAGACGGTCGAGCGCAACGCCCTGCATTCGCTCGCCCTCCACAAGACCAAGCGCGCCTCCGACCTGACGACCCGCTCCCGCGCGCTGGAGGAGATCGCCGAGGCCCTCGGCCTGGACAGCGCCCCCCTGCGGGTCGAGTGCTACGACATCTCGCATCTCCAGGGCGACGACGTCGTGGCGTCGATGGTCGTCTTCGAGGACGGGCTGAGCCGCAAGAGCGAGTACCGCCGCTTCCAGATCAAGAGCTTCGAGGGCCAGGACGACGTCCGCTCCATGCACGAGGTGATCACCCGCCGCTTCAGGCGGTACCTCGGCGAGAAGGAGAAGACCGGCGAGTGGGCCGACGAGGAGGCGACGAGTCTCACCGAGGAGGACGGGCGGCCCAAGCGTTTCGCGTACCCGCCGCAGCTGGTCGTCGTCGACGGCGGCAAGCCGCAGGTCGCGGCGGCCCAGCGGGCCCTGGACGAGCTGGGCATCGACGACATCGCCGTCTGCGGCCTCGCCAAGCGCCTCGAAGAGGTCTGGCTGCCCGGCGACGACGACCCGGTGGTACTGCCACGTACCAGTGAAGGGCTCTATCTTCTTCAGCGTGTGCGCGACGAGGCGCACCGCTTCGCGATCACCTACCAGCGCACCAAGCGGGCCCGGCGCTTCAGGGCGAGCCCGCTCGACGACGTGGCGGGGCTCGGTGAGACGCGCAAGCAGGCATTGATCAAGCATTTCGGTTCGGTGAAAAAGCTGCGATCCGCGACAATCGACCAGATCTGCGAGGTTCCCGGCATAGGCCGTAAGACGGCCGAGTCGATCGCCGTGGCCTTCGCTCAGGCGGCCCCGGTGGCTCCCGCCGTGAACACCGCGACTGGAGAGATCATGGAAGACGAGGATCACGTGGAGGACGCGGCACCCGAAACGACGGCGGGTGTCGCAGAGGAGCCCGTGTCCGCGGGCGCCTCGGACGAGCGACGGGGGCAGGAAAGATGACCGAGAACGAGCAGGAAGAACCGCGGCGCACGGCGGCACCCGACATGGTCGGCGGAGCCGACGCGCCGGAACGGACGGACGCGGCGGAACACGAAGACGGAGCGGAAGTGAACACGGGCACGACCATCGACAAGGCAGGCGTCGCCGAGGCGGCCATCCCGGAGCTGGTGATCATCTCCGGGATGTCGGGCGCGGGCCGGTCCACCGCCGCCAAGTGTCTGGAGGACCTCGGCTGGTTCGTCGTCGACAACCTGCCGCCCGCACTGATCCCCACCATGGTGGAGCTCGGCGCGCGCTCGCAGGGGAACGTGGCACGCATCGCGGTCGTCGTCGACGTCCGAGGCCGCCGCTTCTTCGACAACCTGCGCGAATCCCTCGCCGACCTGGAGACCAAGCACGTCACCCGGCGGATCGTCTTCCTGGAGTCCTCGGACGACGCCCTGGTGCGCCGCTTCGAGGGAGTGCGCCGGCCGCACCCGCTCCAGGGCGACGGCCGCATCGTCGACGGCATCGCCGCCGAACGCGAACTGCTGCGCGAGCTGCGCGGCGACGCCGACCTGGTGATCGACACCTCCAGCCTGAACGTGCACGAGCTGCGCGCCAAGATGGACGCCCAGTTCGCCGGGGAGGAGGAGCCCGAGCTGCGGGCCACTGTCATGTCCTTCGGCTTCAAGTACGGCCTGCCGGTCGACGCCGACCTGGTCGTGGACATGCGGTTCCTGCCCAACCCGCACTGGGTCCCGGAGCTGCGCCAGTACACCGGCCTCAACGAGGAGGTGGCCGGGTACGTCTTCAACCAGCCCGGCGCCAAGGAGTTCCTGGACCGGTACGCCGAGCTGCTGCAGCTCATCCGGACGGGCTACCGCCGCGAGGGCAAGCGCTACGTGACCATCGCGGTCGGCTGCACCGGCGGCAAGCACCGCTCCGTCGCCATGTCGGAGAAGCTCGCGGCCCGCCTGGTGTCCGAGGGAGTGGAGACGGTCGTCGTCCACCGGGACATGGGCCGCGAATGACACGACGTTCTCTGCGGCTGGACCGGCTGCGGCGAGGTGGTATCGACGGGCGCGGTATCGACGGGCCCGGCGGCAGGCCCGTCGACGCCCGCGGTGCCAAGCCCGCCAAACCCGCCGAGGCCCGCGGCGCGAAGCCGCGGCGCCGCGGCGCCCAGCCCAAGGTCGTCGCGCTGGGCGGGGGCATGGGCCTGTCCGCCTCGCTCGCCGCCCTGCGCCGCATCACCGGAGACCTCACCGCCGTCGTCACGGTCGCGGACGACGGCGGCTCCAGTGGCCGTTTGCGCGACGAGCTGGGCGTGCTGCCACCCGGTGACCTGCGCAAGGCGCTGGCCGCGCTGTGCGGCGACGACGAATGGGGCCAGACCTGGGCCCGGGTCATCCAGCACCGCTTCCAGTCCCAGGGCGAACTGCACGAGCACGCGGTCGGCAATCTGCTGATCGTCGCCCTGTGGGAACAGCTTGGCGACCACGTCCAGGCGCTCGACCTGGTCGGCAGGCTGCTCGGCGCGCACGGGCGGGTCCTGCCCATGTCCGCCGTACCCCTGGAGCTCCAGGCGCTCGTCAAGGGCCACGACCCGGACCGGCCCGAGGACGTCGACACCGTACGGGGCCAGGCGACCGTGGCGCTCACCCCCGGCGAGGTGCAGTCCGTGCACCTCGTGCCGCACGACCCGCCGGCGGTCCCCGAGGCCGTCGCCGCGGTCCTCGACGCCGACTGGGTGGTCCTCGGTCCCGGCTCCTGGTTCTCCTCCGTGATCCCCCATCTGCTCGTGCCCGAACTGCTCGACGCCCTCACCGAGACGAAGGCGCGCCGGGTCCTCCCGCTGAACCTCGCTCCGCAGCCCGGAGAAACAGAAGGCTTCTCCCCGCAGCGTCATTTGGAGGTTTTGGGACGACACGCCCCTAAACTCGCCCTGGACGTGGTGTTGGCCGACGAGGCCGCCGTGCCCGACCGCGAGATACTCGCCGATGCCGCCAAGCGGTTCGGCGCGGCGGTCGAGCTGGCGCCGGTGGCCAGGACCGACGGGACTCCGAGGCACGATCCGGAGCTGTTGGCCGCCGCGTACGACCGTATTTTTCGGATGCATGGAAGGATCGGCCCATGGCGATGACGGCAGCGGTGAAGGATGAGATCTCCCGGCTTCCCGTCACCCGGACCTGCTGCAGAAAGGCGGAGGTCTCCGCCATCCTGCGGTTCGCGGGCGGCCTTCACCTGGTGAGCGGCCGGATCGTGATCGAGGCGGAGCTGGACACCGCGATGGCGGCGCGCCGGTTGAAGCGGGACATTCTTGAGATTTTCGGCCACAGTTCCGAGCTGATCGTGATGGCGCCGGGCGGGTTGCGCCGCGGTTCGCGTTACGTCGTCCGGGTGGTCGCGGGCGGTGACCAGCTGGCCCGCCAGACCGGGCTCGTGGACGGCCGTGGGCGCCCGATCCGGGGCCTGCCGCCACAGGTGGTCTCGGGGGCCACCTGTGACGCCGAGGCGGCCTGGCGCGGGGCCTTCCTGGCACACGGCTCGCTCACCGAGCCCGGGCGTTCGTCCTCGCTGGAGGTGACCTGCCCGGGGCCGGAGGCGGCGCTCGCGCTGGTCGGGGCGGCCCGGCGGCTGTCGATCGCGGCGAAGGCGCGTGAGGTGCGCGGTGTGGACCGGGTCGTCGTACGGGACGGGGACGCCATCGGGGCGCTGCTGACGCGGCTCGGGGCGCACGAGTCTGTGCTGGCGTGGGAGGAGCGGCGGATGCGGCGTGAGGTTCGCGCCACGGCGAATCGTCTCGCCAACTTCGACGACGCGAATCTTCGGCGGTCGGCTCGGGCGGCGGTGGCCGCGGGGGCGCGGGTGCAGCGGGCTCTGGAGATCCTCGCGGACGAGGTTCCCGAGCATCTCGCTGCCGCTGGGCGGTTGCGGATGGAGCACAAGCAGGCGTCGCTTGAGGAGCTGGGGGCTCTCGCCGAGCCGCCGCTTACCAAGGACGCTGTGGCGGGGCGTATTCGGCGACTGCTCGCCATGGCCGACAAGAGGGCGCAGGATCTTGGGATTCCTGGGACGGAGTCCACGCTGAGTGAAGAGATGGCCGACAACTTGGTGGGTTGACCTCTGAGGGCTGTCGGCTGTCGGGCTGGTGGTTGCTGGTTGCGCCGTTCCCCGCGCCCCTGGGGGTGGGGGTTGGAGTGTGTGGTCGGCTTTCGGCTGTACTGGGCTGAGCGCGCCGTTCCCCGCGCCCCTGAGGTGAGCGGGGGTTCGGGTTTTCGGTCGGCCGTCGGTCGATGTGGGTTGCTCGCGCAGTTCCTCGCGCCCCTGGGGTGGGTGGGGGTGCGTGTGGGTCGTCGGGCTTCGGCCGTTCCGGGCTGAGCGCGCAGTTCCCCGCGCCCCTGGGTGGGCCGGGGCCGGCCCCGATCACGATGGCTCGCCCCCGCCGGGACCAACGACCCCAACCCGGCCATTCACCTCACCCGATCCCCGCCCCACCCAGGGACGCAGGCACACGCGAGCCCCCGCCCACCCAAGGGGCGCGAGGAACGGCGCGAGCAACTCCCTGTGGCCCGCACATGCCCCTCCACCCGTGGGTGCCCCGACTCCGCCCGCGCTCGGCAGCGCACCTGAGCCCCGCCCACCTAAGGGGCGCGAGGAACGGCGCGGGCAACCGAGTGCGACCCGCACATGGCCCTCCACCCCAACCCCCAGCCACCCCAGGGGCGCGGGGAACGGCGCGGGCAACCCCGTACCACCCGCCCCCGACAACCCACCCCCACCCCCACCCCCCCCTCACCCCCAACTACCCCCCACCCACCCCCATTTGGGGCAACCGCGTCACCCCGCGTGGAGCGTGTCGCGCTATTGACTTGACCATGAACTGTCATAAGCCTGGCATCTGTTCGCCGCAGTGGCGGACTACCGCAAGGGGGGGCTCATGAGACGAAGAGCGAGATCGATCCTCGCTGCCGGCGCACTCCTGCTCGGCGGAGTGGTCGCCGCACCCATGGCGCAGGCGGAACCCGGCGCCGCGGCCGGCCCGGGCGCGGACGAGGTCAAGGTGTTCCGCGCCGACGTCACGAAGGAGCAGGTACCCCTGCTCCTCGCGGCCGGCCAGGACGGCCACGAGCTGAGCGAACGCGTACCGCAGAAGGGCACGGCCAGTGTCGAGGTCTACCTGACCGACAAGCAGGCCGACGAGTTGGAGGACAAGGGCGTCGACCTCGCCGAGCACAAGCTCTCGGTCAAGGCACGCGCCCGCGTGGCCGCCGCGGGGGACGGCGTCTTCCGGCCGTACAGCGGCGCCGGGAACCTCAAGGAGGAGATCGTCAGGACGGGACAGCAGAACCCGAACCTGACGAAGGTCGTCTCCATCGGCAAGACCCTCCAGGGGCAGGACATCCTGGCCCTGAAGCTCTCCAAGGGCGCCAAGAAGACCAAGGACGGCGCCAAGCCCTCCGTGCTGTACATGTCCAACCAGCACGCCCGTGAGTGGATCACGCCCGAGATGACCCGGCGCCTGCTCCACCACTACCTGGACAACTACGGCAAGGACCAGCGCATCACCAAGCTCGTGGACTCCACCGAGCTGTGGTTCGTGCTGTCCGCCAACCCGGACGGCTACGACTGGACGTTCAAGCCGGAGGGTGACCGGCAGTGGCGCAAGAACCTGCGTGACGTCAACGGCGACGGTGCACTGACCGTCGGCGACGGCGTCGACCTCAACCGCAACTTCGCCTACAAGTGGGGTTACGACGACGAGGGGTCCTCGCCGTATCCGACCAGCCAGACCTACCGCGGCGCGAGCGCCGGGTCCGAGCCCGAGACCAAGGCGATCGACGCCTTCGAGAAGCGCATCGGCTTCGACTACGGCATCAACTACCACTCCGCCGCCGAACTGCTCCTCTACGGAGTCGGCTGGCAGGTGGCGACCCCGAGCCCCGACGACGTGCTCTACAAGTCCCTCGCCGGCACCCCGGAGAACTCGGCGATCCCCGGCTACCGCCCGCAGGTGTCCTCCGAGCTCTACACGACCAACGGCGAAGCCGACGGACACGCGTCCAACGTCAACGGCACGGCGATGTTCACCCCTGAGATGTCGACCTGCCAGACCGTGTCGAACCTCTACCCGGACGACGCCTGGAACGCCGCGGACTGCGCGTCGGTCTTCACCTTCCCGGACGACGAGAAGCTGATCCAGGAAGAGTTCGTCAAGAACATCCCGTTCGCGCTCTCCGTCGCCGAGTCGGCGGCCAAGCCCGACCAGCCGAAGTCCTCCGTCGGCATCGACGCCCCCGACTTCACCCCGGCCCCCTTCGCCACGTCGTACTCCCGCGGCGCCGACCAGGAAGTCTCCGTGGTCGCCCGCAGGTCCGTACGCGACAAGGAACTGAAGTACCGCGTCAACAACGGGCGTACGAAGGCCCAGTCGCTCAAGGCCTGGAAGGGCGGCGAGACCTACGGCGGCGACGACAACCTGTACTTCGACGAGTACCGCGCGAAGGTCCGCGACGGGGCACCGGGCGACAAGGTCGAGGTCTGGTTCAGCGGCGAGACCCGCGCCGGAAAGCCCACCTCCAGCACGCACTTCACGTACACCGTCGCCGAACGGCCGCGCGCCGGCACGCTGGTGATCGCCGAGGAGGGCGTCGCCGCGACGAAGGCGCAGACCTACGTCGACGCGCTGCAGGCCAACGGCCGCACGTCCGTCGTCTGGGACGTCACCACCCAGGGCGCGCCCGACGCGCTCGGGATTCTGAGCCACTTCAGGAGCGTCGTCCACTACACCGGCGCCGACCGGCCCGGTTACACCACCCAGTTGCAGCTGCGCGCCTACCTCAACGAGGGCGGCAAGCTCATCGAGGCGGGCGAGCAGGCGGGCGGCCAGGTCGCGCTGCCGGGCGCCCTGACGAACGACTTCAGCCAGTACTACCTGGGCGCCTACTCCCGTACGACGACTCCGGGCGCCACCGCCTTCACCGGCGCGGGGAAGCTCGCGGGCACCGGGGGACCGCTCGGCGACACGCCCGGCAATCCGCTGAACGCGGCGGGCGCCTACAGCGTCACCTCGGACACCCTGCCGGTCGACCGGTTCCCGCAGTTCGCCAGCGAGGGCGGCGGCGGATACCCGGGCACCGTCAACCCGTACGGGCCCTACGAAGGCGCGTCCATGGCGGCCGTCACGCACACCGACTACGCCTGGAACCGGCTCACCCGCACCATCGACCTCACCGGGGTGAGCGCGGCCCAGACGCCCGCGCTGCGCACCCAGCTCCTGTGGGACACCGAGGAGGGCTACGACCACGCGGTGCTCGAAGCGCACACGGCCGGGGCAGACGACTGGACCACGCTCCCCGACAAGGGCGGCGCCACCAGTACGGCCGTTCCCGCCGAGTGCGAGGCCGGGTTCTTCATCCAGGGACACCCCGCCCTCACGCGCTACCTGACCCGGGGCGCGACCGCGTGCACCCCGACCGGCACCAGCGGCTCCTGGAACAGCTTCACCGGGGCCTCCGCGGGCTGGCAGCAGGTCGAGTTCGACCTGTCCGCGTACGCCGGGAAGACGGTCGAGGTGTCGATCAGCTACATCACCGACCCGGGCTCCGGCGGACACGGGGTCCTCGCCGACAACGCCTCCGTCGTGATCGGCGGCACGGCGACCGAGACCGAGGGCTTCGAGACCTCCCTCGGCGCCTGGAAGGTCCCCGGACCGCCCGCGGGCAGCCCCGCGGTCGTCCAGGACTGGGGCCTGTCCGGCGAGCTGTTCAAGACGTACGGCGCGGTCACGACCGGTGACACCGTGCTGTTCGGATTCGGCCTGGAGCACGTCACCGCGGCGGCCGACCGCACGGCCCTCCTGGGCAAGGCACTGGCCGCGATCGGCGGCTGACACGGCCCCGCGGGGCCTTGACCCCGAGGGCGGTCCGTACCCCTACTGGCGGGTACGGACCGCCCTGCCGTGTATGGGGCATCTCGATGTCACCCCGGGAGCCTCAGGGAGGTAGGGTCGTAGGCGGTCGGGGACATCCCATACAACTCGCCGGCGTCTAAGCCGGCGTACCTAACGAGGAGATCGGTTCGTGACGATCCGCGTAGGCATCAACGGCTTTGGCCGCATCGGTCGTAACTACTTCCGCGCGCTGCTGGAGCAGGGTGCAGACATCGAGATCGTGGCTGTCAACGACCTGGGTGACACCGCGACCACCGCTCATCTGCTCAAGTACGACACCATTCTGGGCCGCCTCAAGGCCGAGGTGTCGCACACCGCCGACACGATCACCGTCGACGGCCGCACCATCAAGGTGCTGTCGGAGCGCAACCCCGCCGACATCCCGTGGGGCGACCTCGGCGTCGACATCGTCATCGAGTCGACCGGCATCTTCACCAAGAAGGCCGACGCCGAGAAGCACATCGCGGGCGGCGCCAAGAAGGTCCTCATCTCGGCTCCGGCCAAGGACGAGGACATCACGATCGTGATGGGCGTCAACCAGGACAAGTACGACGCGGCCAACCACCACGTCATCTCGAACGCCTCCTGCACCACCAACTGTGTGGCGCCGATGGCCAAGGTCCTCGACGAGAACTTCGGCATCGTCAAGGGTCTGATGACGACGGTCCACGCGTACACGAACGACCAGCGGATCCTGGACTTCCCGCACTCGGACCTGCGCCGCGCCCGCGCCGCCGCCGAGAACATCATCCCGACCACCACGGGTGCCGCCAAGGCCACCGCGCTGGTCCTCCCGCAGCTCAAGGGAAAGCTCGACGGCATCGCGATGCGCGTCCCGGTCCCGACCGGCTCCGCGACCGACCTGGTCGTCACCCTGCAGCGCGAGGTCACCAAGGACGAGGTCAACGCCGCGTTCAAGAAGGCCTCCGACGACGGCGACCTCAAGGGCTTCCTGACGTACACCGAGGACCCGATCGTCTCCTCCGACATCGTCGGCGACCCGGCCTCCTGCACCTTCGACTCCTCCCTGACCATGGTCCAGGAGGGCAACACGGTGAAGATCCTCGGCTGGTACGACAACGAGTGGGGCTACTCCAACCGCCTCGTCGACCTCACGGTCTTCGTCGGCGAACAGCTCTAGGTCCAAGAAGCAAGGCACCTCGTGTGAGCACAGGGCCCGGGCAGCGCACCGCCGCGCACCCCGGGCCCTGTGGCACGTGCTGAGCGATCAGCCCTCTCTCGGACACAAGAGCTTCCCTAGGAGTCCACTCATGAAGACGATCGACGAACTTCTCTCCGAAGGGGTCGACGGCAAGCGGGTCTTCGTGCGCGCCGACCTGAACGTGCCGCTGGCCGACGGTCTCATCACCGACGACGGCCGCATCCGCGCCGTCCTGCCGACCGTCAAGGCGCTCGCCGAGGCCGGCGCCAAGGTCGTCGTCGCCTCGCACCTGGGCCGCCCCAAGGGCACCCCGGACCCCGCCTTCTCGCTGCTGCCCGCCGCCGAGCGGCTCGGCGAGCTCCTCGGCGCGCCCGTCGCGTTCGCCCAGGACACCGTCGGACCGGCCGCCCACGACGCCGTGAACGGGCTGCAGCCCGGCCAGGTGGCGGTCGTCGAGAACCTGCGCTTCAACGCCGGCGAGACGTCCAAGGACGACACCGAGCGCGGCGAGTTCGCGGACCAGCTGGCGGCCCTGGCCGATGTCTACGTAGGCGACGGTTTCGGTGCGGTGCACCGCAAGCACGCCTCGGTCTTCGACCTCCCGGCACGGCTGCCGCACTACGCCGGCCACCTCATCGCCACCGAGGTCGGCGTCCTCAAGAAGCTCACCGAGGACGTCGAGCGCCCCTACGTGGTCGCCCTCGGCGGCTCCAAGGTCTCCGACAAGCTCGCCGTCATCGACGAACTGCTCGGCAAGGCCGACCGGCTCCTCATCGGCGGCGGCATGGCCTTCACCTTCCTCAAGGCCAAGGGGTACGAGATCGGTGCCTCTCTGGTCCAGGACGACCAGCTGCCCACCGTCAAGGAGTACGTCGAGCGCGCCGAGAAGAACGGCGTCGAGCTGGTCGTCCCCGTCGACGTCGTGGTCGCGGCCGGCTTCCCCGACCTGAAGACGAAGGCGCCGTCCGACCCCACCACCGTCGCCGCGGACGCCATCCCGGCCGATCAGATGGGTCTGGACATCGGTCCCGAGACCGGCGCCCTGTACGCCTCGAAGCTCGCCGACGCGGCCACCGTGTTCTGGAACGGTCCGATGGGCGTCTTCGAGCACCCCGACTACGCCGAGGGCACCAAGGCGGTCGCCCAGGCCCTGCTCGACTCCCAGGCCTTCACGGTCGTCGGCGGTGGCGACTCCGCCGCGGCCGTCCGCATCCTGGGCTTCGACGAGAACGCATTCGGCCACATCTCCACCGGTGGCGGCGCCTCCCTCGAATACCTTGAGGGCAAGACGCTCCCCGGTCTCGCCGCACTGGAGGACTGACCCCGTATGACCACTCGCACGCCGCTGATGGCGGGCAACTGGAAGATGAACCTCAACCACCTCGAGGCCATCGCCCATGTCCAGAAGCTCGCCTTCGCCCTGGCCGACAAGGACTACGACGCCTGTGAGGTCGCGGTCCTGCCGCCCTTCACGGACCTGCGTTCGGTACAGACCCTGGTCGACGGCGACAAGCTCAAGATCAAGTACGGCGCCCAGGACATCTCGGCGCACGACTCCGGCGCCTACACCGGCGAGATCTCCGGCGCGATGCTGGCCAAGCTCAAGTGCACGTACGTGGCGATCGGCCACTCCGAGCGCCGCCAGTACCACGCCGAGACCGACGAGATCGTCAACGCCAAGGTGAAGGCCGCGTACAAGCACGGCCTCACCCCGATCCTGTGCGTCGGCGAGGAACTGGACGTCCGCGAGGCGGGCAACCACGTCACGCACACGCTCAGCCAGGTCGAGGGCGGTCTCAAGGACCTCCCCGCCGAGCAGGCCGAGTCGATCGTCATCGCGTACGAGCCCGTCTGGGCCATCGGCACCGGCAAGGTCTGCGGCGCCGACGACGCCCAGGAGGTCTGCGCGGCGATCCGCGGCAAGCTCGCCGAGCTGTACTCGCAGGAAGTCGCCGACGCCGTCCGGATCCAGTACGGCGGCTCGGTGAAGTCCGGCAACGTCGCCGAGATCATGGCGAAGCCCGACATCGACGGCGCGCTGGTCGGTGGCGCGGCGCTGGACGCCGACGACTTCGTCAAGATCGTCCGGTTCCGCGACCAGTAGACCGCGCTCCGGATGTGAAGCGCCGAGCTGCGAGTATGCGGTAGCGGTGTTACGTCGTACCCTTGCGGGGGCCGGGCGGCTTCGTACCCGAAGCTCCGGCCCCCGTCGTCCGTCCAAGAGTCGTCCGTCCAAGTCCGAGGAAGTTGGTCCAGCCGTGGTTATGGGGTTCTCGATCGCCCTGATCGTCTTCAGCCTGTTGCTGATGCTGCTGGTGCTGATGCACAAGGGGAAGGGCGGCGGTCTGTCCGACATGTTCGGCGGCGGCATGCAGTCGTCCGTCGGCGGTTCCTCCGTCGCCGAGCGCAACCTCGACCGCATCACCCTCGTGGTCGGCCTGCTGTGGTTCGCCTCCATCGTGGTGCTGGGCATCCTGATGAAGGTCAACAACTGACCACCGGCCCACATCGGCACGGCAGCACGAACGCACATTACGCAAGCACATTCCGCACGTAAGGCCCCATGTCCGGTACGCGCCCGCAGGCGCGGCCTATCATGGGGCTTGCGTCTGTGCGCGGGGGTGTAACTCCTATCACTGGACGCGCGTTGGGCCTTACGTAGACTGAGGCGCCCGCAGCGAAGCGTCACGCCGACTCGCTTCGCGGCACCATCACGCAGGGAGTTACGACCGTGGCAAGTGGCAACGCGATCCGAGGAAGCCGGGTCGGGGCGGGGCCGATGGGCGAGGCCGAGCGTGGCGAGTCCGCGCCCCGGCTGCGCATCTCCTTCTGGTGCTCCAACGGGCACGAGACGCAGCCCAGCTTCGCCAGCGACGCGCAGGTCCCCGACACCTGGGACTGCCCCCGCTGCGGCTTTCCCGCCGGACAGGACCGGGACAACCCGCCGGACCCGCCGCGCACCGAGCCGTACAAGACGCACCTCGCGTACGTACGGGAGCGGCGCAGCGACGCGGACGGCGAGGCGATCCTCGCCGAGGCGCTCGCCAAACTGCGGGGCGAGATCTAGGAGCGACGCGCGGCATCCCATGAGCGGCGCGACATTCAGGAGTTGCGAGCCGGCCGGACACCGAAAGGTGTCCGGCCGCTCGTGTCTCGGGCCGGACGCTCTTTTTCCACGGCGTATTTTTCGTACGCCCTGGGACGTGCGGGTTCTCCGTCGCCATGCTGACACCTGCGGGTGAACCGCACGTATCTGTTGTTGAGCCGGACGACGGCGGGACGACAACCCACGTCACCCTGATCAATTAGGTTGGGACCGGTAGCGGGGCAAGGTACGCAGCACTGGCAGGAAAGAGGCGGAAGTCCGAGATGAACGCAGAAAGCCGTACCAGGCTCAACCAGACGCCCGAGTGGACCGCACTGGCGGAGCACCGGGACGAACTCGCCGGGGCGCACCTGCGCGAGCTGTTCGAGCGGAACCCGGGACGCGGCGCCGCATACACGCTCCAGGTGGGCGACCTGCACGTCGACTACTCCAAGCACCTGGTCACCGACGAGACGCTGCGGCTGCTGCGTGAACTGGCCGCGGCGACGGACGTCTTCGGCCTGCGGGACGCGATGTTCGGCGGCGAGAAGATCAACGTCACCGAGGACCGGGCGGTCCTGCACACCGCGCTGCGCGCCCCGCGCGACGCGGTCGTGGAGGTCGACGGCGAGAACGTCGTACCGGCCGTGCACTCGGTCCTCGACAAGATGTCCGGCTTCGCCGAGCGCATCCGCTCGGGCGAGTGGACCGGACACACCGGCAGGCGCATCAAGAACGTGGTCAACATCGGCATCGGCGGCTCCGACCTGGGCCCGGCGATGGCGTACGAGGTGCTGCGGTCCTTCACCGACCGGGATCTGACGGTCCGGTTCGTGTCGAACGTCGACGGGGCCGACCTGCACGAGGCCGTGCGGGACCTCGACCCGGCCGAGACGCTGTTCGTCATCGCCTCGAAGACCTTCACCACGATCGAGACGATCACCAACGCGACCTCGGCGCGCGACTGGCTGCTGACCGAGCTGAAAGCCGGTCAGGAAGCCGTCGCCAAGCACTTCGTGGCGCTGTCGACGAACGCGGAGAAGGTCGCGGACTTCGGGATCGACACGGCCAACATGTTCGAGTTCTGGGACTGGGTCGGCGGGCGGTACTCGTTCGACTCCGCGATCGGCCTTTCGCTGATGATCGCGATCGGTCCGGACCGGTTCCGGGAGCTGCTCGACGGGTTCCACCTCGTCGACGAGCACTTCCGCACCGCGCCCGCCGAGTCCAACGTGCCGCTGTTGCTCGGCCTGTTGGGCGTCTGGTACGGCAACTTCTTCGACGCGCAGTCGCATGCGGTGCTGCCGTACTCGCACTACCTGTCCAAGTTCACGGCGTACCTGCAGCAGCTGGACATGGAGTCCAACGGCAAGTCCGTCGACCGTGACGGGAATCCGGTCGAGTGGCAGACGGGGCCGGTGGTGTGGGGCACGCCGGGGACGAACGGCCAGCACGCCTACTACCAGCTCATCCACCAGGGTACGAAGGTCATCCCGGCCGACTTCATCGGCTTCGCCGAGCCGGTCGCCGAGCTGAGCGACGGGCTCAAGGCGCAGCACGATCTGCTGATGGCCAACTTCTTCGCGCAGACGCAGGCGTTGGCCTTCGGCAAGACGCCCGAGGAGGTGCGGGCGGAGGGAGTGGCCGAGGAGTTGGTGGCGCACAAGTCGTTCGCGGGGAATCATCCGACGACGACGATCCTCGCGCGTTCCTTGACGCCGTCGGTTCTTGGTCAGCTGATCGCGCTGTACGAGCACAAGGTGTTCGTACAGGGGGCTGTGTGGAACATCGACTCCTTCGACCAGTGGGGGGTCGAGCTGGGCAAGGTGCTCGCGAAGCGGGTTGAGCCGGCGCTCACGGAGGGGGCTGAGGTGCCTGGTCTGGACGGGTCCACGACGGCGCTGGTGAGCCTGTACCGGTCGCTGCGCGGGCGTTAACGGGTCGGTGCCTCACCTGCGGGCCGGTGGGGGCCGTTCGCGCAGTTCCCCGCGCCCCTTGAAGGCGGGGCTGCGCCCCGGCCTGCTCTTTCGGCTGCGGGTCCGGTGGGGGCCGTTCGCGCAGTTCCCCGCGCCCCTTGAAGGCGGGGCTGCGCCCCGGCCTGCTCTTTCGGCTGCGGGTCCGGTGGGGGCCGTTCGCGCAGTTCCCCGCGCCCCTTGAAGGCGGGGCTGCGCCCCGGCCTGCTCTTTCGGCTGCGGGTCCGGTGGGGGCCGTTC